>NZ_JBSGEZ010000054.1:0-53200 GCF_053603155.1 Nocardia sp. NPDC004260
CAACTGAAGCGACACAACCGACTCCGCCTCACCCACCGACCGGTTCGCAAATTTGACGACCAGGTCAAACCCTTATGTGAGCGGCATTGGTTCTAATTCGCCTTATGTTCCGACCAAGTACGTTCCGGTCCGGCCTCCGTGGCCGCGCGACCGCCGCATTGCTCGCCGTGGCGACCGTTGCGACCCTCGGACTCACCGGCTGCGCGAAGGACGACAAGCCGGTCGGTCCCACCGCCGACGGACCACTGCCGACCGAGGTTCCCGCAGGCACCACCCTCGTGGTCGCCGACCAGTCCGAGCGCCTGCAATCGGTGCTGCGCATCTCCGGCGAGCTCGACAAGCTTCCGTTCAAGGTGGAGTTCGCCAACTTCGTCGGCGGTCCCGCCATCCTGGAGGCGTTCCGGGCGGGCGCCGCCGACGTCGCACAGGTCGGCGACGTGCCGCCGATCCACGCCTTGGTGGCCGGGCAGGACGTCCCGATCATCGCGTCCTACCAGACCAGCACCACCGCATTGAAACTCGCGGTGGCGCCGGGCAAGTCGGTGACGAGGCTCGCGGATCTGAAGGGCAAGAAGATCGCCTACGCGGAGGGCACGGCGCAGCAGGCCGCGGTGCTGCGCGCCATCGACAAGGCCGGGCTCACCACCTCCGACGTGCAGCTGGTCCGGCTGCAACTGGCGGAGTTCCTCGATGCCGTGCGCACCGGCCAGGTCGACGTCGCGCCGCTGATCGAGCCGAACGTCACCCGGTTCCTGCGCACGCCGGGCACCTCGCTGGTCCCCGACTCCGAGACCGCGGGCCTCTACGGCGGTCTCGCCTATCTGTACGCCCGCCGCGCCGTCGTGCGGGACCCGGCGAAGGCGGCCGCCACCCGGGCGCTGGTCGGCGCGTTCGTCCGCGCCTACCAGTGGGCCAACACCCACCCGGAGGACTGGGCGCGCCGCTACTACGTGGACAACCAGAAGGTGAGCGCCGACGACGCCAAGCGCATCGTGGACTCGCTGGGCACCTACGTCTTCCCGCATCTGGACCAGCAGCTGGTCGACCGGCAGCAGGCCACCATCGACGCCATCGCCAAGGCGGGCGAACTGCCCAAGAAGGTGCGGGCGTCCGACGGCTTCGACCTGCGCTTCGACGCCGCGATCACGCAAGCGGTCACCGAGAGCGGCGCGTCGTTCGAACCGAAAGCACGCTGATGGCGACCCTCGACGCCGCGGTGCTGCGCCGCTTCGGCCTCGGCCGCTCCACGGCGGAACCGGTACTGGCGAAACGCAAACCGGCCCGGCCGCGCCTCGGCCCTGGCCGCCCCATCCCGTTCGGCATCGCGGTGGGGCCGGCGTTGCTGATCGCCGCCTGGGTGGCCGGTTCGGCCACGGGCGCTTTGGATCCGGAGACCCTGCCCGCGCCGTGGACGGTCGCCGAGACCGCCGGTGACCTGCTCGCCGACGGCCGTTTACAGAGCAATCTGCTGACCTCGGTGCGGCGCGCCGCGGTCGGGCTCGGGCTCGGTGTCGCGATAGGCCTGGTGCTGGCGCTGCTGGCAGGGCTGAGCCGGGTCGGAGAAGCGTTGGTGGACGGGCCGATCCAGATCAAGCGCGCCATTCCCACGCTCGCGCTGATCCCGCTGTTCATCGTGTGGTTCGGCATCGGCGAGGAAATGAAGCTGGTGGTGATCACCACCAGCGTGGCGATCCCGATCTACCTGAATACGCACGCGCACCTGCGCAGCGTCGACGCCAGGTATGTGGAACTCGCCCAGACCGTCGGCCTGTCGCGGTGGGGATTCGTCCGCCGGATCGCGCTGCCGGGATCGCTGCCCGGCTTCTTCACCGGCCTGCGGCTGGCCGTCACCATCTCCTGGCTGGCGTTGGTCGTGGTGGAACAGGTCAACGCCACCAGCGGCATCGGTTACCTGATGACCCAGGCCCGCACCTACGGCCAGATCGACATCATCGTGGTCGGCCTGGTGATCTACGGCCTGCTCGGCCTGTTCGGCGACCTCCTGGTGCGCGCGGTGGAAAGGAAGGCGCTGTCATGGCGGCAGACACTCGGGGACTGAACGTCGTCCGCGCCCGGCGGCTGCGCCGTGGCTTCGGCGACCGGGTGGTGCTGCGCGATCTCGACATCGACATCGCGCGCGGCGAGTTCGTCGCGCTGCTCGGCCGCAGCGGTTCGGGCAAGAGCACGCTGCTACGAGCGCTCGCCGAATTGGACTACGACGTGCCCGGTTCCGGCGAATTGAGCGTGCCCACCGAGCGTTCGGTGGTGTTCCAGGACTCCCGGTTGCTGCCCTGGGTGCGGGTGCTCGACAACGTGACCCTCGGTCTCGGCGGTACGGACGCCGCCGGTCGCGGTCGCGCGGCGCTGGCCGAGGTCGGGCTCGCGGGCCGGGAGAAGGCATGGCCCAAGGAGCTTTCCGGTGGCGAGCAACAGCGTGTCGCCTTGGCGCGTTCGCTGGTGCGCGAACCCGAGCTGCTGCTGGCGGACGAACCGTTCGGCGCGCTGGACGCGCTGACCCGGATCAAGATGCACGCACTGCTGCAGGACCTGTGCGCCAAGCACCGGCCCGCCGTGCTGCTGGTCACCCACGATGTGGACGAGGCGGTGCTGCTGGCCGATCGTGTCCTGGTGCTCGACGACGGGCGCATCGCGGTGGACCAGCGCATCGACCTGGAACGCCCCCGCCGCCACGGCGATCCCGCCTTCCTGCGGCACCGCTCCCTGCTGCTGGCCAGCCTGGGCGTCGACGTCGTCGACACGCCCACCGACGAGAAGAAAGCCTCATGACCGCACCGCGCCAACTCAGCCTCAACGCCTTCATCTACCCCTCCGGTCACCACGAGGCGGCCTGGCGGCATCCGTGGAGCAGCCCCGAACGGATCTACGACGTCGCCTACTACCAGGAGATCGGACGCACCGCCGAAGCGGCGAAACTGGACGCGGTGTTCTTCGCCGACGGACCCGCACTGCGCGACAACGTGAAGCACAACGCGACCTCCGGCCTGGAACCGATCACCCTGCTCACCGCGATCGCCACCGCGACGACGCATCTCGGCCTCATCGCCACCGCGTCGACCACCTACTACGAGCCCTACAACCTGGCCAGGCTGTTCTCCACACTGGACCACATCTCCCGCGGCCGGGCGGGCTGGAACATCGTCACCACCGGCACCGATCTCGCCGCGGCGAACTTCGGTCTGGACAAGCATCCCGACCACGCCGAACGGTACGCCCGTGCGCGAGAATTCGTCGACGCCGTGGTGGCGCTGTGGGACAGCTGGGAGGACGACGCCATCGTCCTGGACCAGGCCTCCGGCGTGTACGCCGACCCGGAGAAGATCCACCAGATCGACTTCGCGGGCGAATACCTGCGGGTGCGTGGACCGTTCAACGCGCCGCGCACGCCGCAGGGCCACCCGGTGCTGGTGCAGGCGGGCGCGTCGAACGACGGGCGGGCGTTCGCGGGCAAGTACGCCGAGGCGATCTTCACCGCGCATCAGCGGCTCAGCGACGCCCAGGCGTTCTACGCCGACATCAAGGAGCGGGCCCGTGGCTTCGGCCGCGACCCCGAGCACATCAAGATCCTGCCGGGGATCAGCCCCTTCATCGCCGACACCGAGACGGCGGCCAAGAAATTGGAGCAGGAGTTCAACGAGCTCACCGTGCCGGAATACGGCCTGGCCCAGTTGGAGGGCATCGTCGGGATCAGCCTGCGGCACCTGCGGCTGGACGAGCCGATCCCGGTCGATTTGTTCGACGCGGCGGGCGATGTGACCGACAACGGGAAGAGTCGCTTGCAGGTCGTGGCGGGCATCGTGCAGCGCGAACGGCCGACCGTGCGCGGCCTGCTGCACCGCCTCGCCGGTGCGCGCGGCCACCGGGTGTTCGCCGGAACCCCCGAGCAGGTCGCCGACACCATCGAGGAATGGTTCCGCAACGGCGCGGCCGACGGGTTCAACGTCATGCCGCCGTATTACCCGGGCGGACTGGAGATCTTCGCCGAGACGGTCGTGCCGATCCTGCAGGAACGCGGCCTGTTCCGCACCGAGTACACCGGCACCACCCTGCGCGACCACTTCGGCCTGCCCCGCCCCGACAGCCGTTTCGCCCCGCAGCCCGCGCTGGCCCGGTGAGCGGCGCCGACGAAAGCGACTGTCCGACTGGGCGCCGGGCTGTCCGCCACAGGACGGCACCGGTGCGTGCGGTGGGTCGGCCCCGCGCGTTCGGTGCGGGGCCGGCCGACACCGTGCCCCGCTCACGGGTCGGGCATTCGAAGTCGGTCGCCCACGCTAGCGTGCGCGTCGTCGATCCACACGCTGTGCTGGTCGACCAGAACAAGCGAGTTGGGTTCCAGGGCAATGCGCGCCAGGTGTGCTCCGGGCGCTGGTGGTCGGCCGGTTCCGAGTCTCGTGCTGTCGAGTCGCGGGTTGCCTCCACCACGCAGGTTGTGCGGTTCGCCTCGGGCAGCGGCTTCGGGCTGGATGTGATCGGGCGGAGCGCGGCCTCGCGGCATCGATCGGCGATGCGATGAGCGAGCGGTCCGTCGTATCGGGCGACATCGTCGGCGCGGTGCGATTGCGGTCGCTGACCTGGACGGTGTTCGTGCCGATGGTGGTGTACGGCATCGGGTCCGGCGCGGCGGCGCCGATGTACGCGCTGCGCGCGCTGGACCTGGGCGCGTCGGCCGGGCTGGCGGGGATCATCGTCGCGCTGTCCGGGTTGGGCATGGTGCTCACCGACCTGCCCGCGGGGCGGGTCGTCGCCGCCATCGGGGAACGCGGTGCGCTGGCGGTGGGCTCGGTGCTCGGTGCGATCGGCGTGCTCGCGGCGATCATCGCGCCGAATGTCGGCGTGCTCGCGCTGGGCATGCTGCTGGGCGGCGCGGCGGGCGCGGTGTGGGGCCTGGCTCGCCAGTCGTATCTGGTGGCCGTGGTGTCCCCGAACGACCTCGGCCGCGCGATGTCGACGCTGGCCGGTTCCATGCGGCTGGGATTCTTCTGCGGACCGTTCCTCGGTGCGGCCGTGGTGCATTCGCTCGGTCCCAACGGCGCGTTGTGGTTGCAGTTGGTGACCACGGTGGTGTCCGGCGCGGCCATGGCGGCGATCCGATCGCCGGAGGGATCGGGCGAGGCGGGCGCGGGGCAGGCGCTGACGGCGATCGTGGTCGAGCACCGCAGGACCCTCGGCACGCTCGGCCTGGCCGCGCTGCTGGTCGGGGCCGCGCGTGCGGCTCGGCTGGCGCTGCTGCCGTTGTGGGCCGCGCACATCGGAGTGAGCGCGTCGACCACCAGTTTGGTATTCGGCCTGGCGGGCGCGGTGGACGTGATGATGTCGTATCCGGCGGGCGTGTGGCTGGATCGCTACGGCAGGCGGGCGACCGGCGTGCCGTCCATGGTCCTGTTCGCCGCCGGTTTCGGTGTGCTGCCGTGCACTTCCTCGGTGCTCGGTCTCGGTTGCGCCGCGGTGCTGCTCGGGCTGGCCAACGGCATGAGCAACGGGCTGATCATGACGGTCGGCGCGGATGTCGCGCCCGATGGGCAGCGGGCGGAGTTCCTCGGCGCCTGGCGGCTCACCCACGACATCGGCATGTTCGCCGGGCCGGTGGCGGTCGGCGCGATCAGCGCCGTGACCGTGCTCGGCGGAGCGGCCATCGCGCTGGCGCTCACCGCCGCGGCGGGCGCCTACACGATGCATCGCTGGTTTCCGGGCGTGGTCGGGGCGCCGGGGCGGCGGCCGGCCGAGACCGGGTAGGCGCTCGGCCTCCCCACCGTCGCGCGGGATTCGAGAATTTCCACTGGTGGCACGTGTCGCTAGGGCCTGGTCATCGGCGTGCGTCGGTATGGTGCTGCGGCATGTCCCTATCGTTCCTTCGGCGATCCGGTCTGGTCGCCGCCTCGATAAGCATGTGCGTCGCGGTCACGCTCGGGGTGGCCCCTGCGACAGCGGAAAGCCCGACGACCGGGCAATTGAGCGGGGTCGAGCTACTCGATCCCGCGTGGACTTTCCCCAAGGCCGCGGTGTCGTTCGGGATCAGTTACACCACGACCGATCAGCACGGCGCACCAGCGCAGGCATCCGGTGCGCTCTATCTGCCCCCTGGCCTGCCGCCGCAGGGAGGATGGCCGCTGGTGGTGTGGGCACACGGAACCGCGGGCATCGGCGATGCCTGCGCGCCGTCGCGCCGCCCGCAGTCCGAGCGGAACATCACCTATTTCGACCAGATCCTCGAGAGCGGGTACGCGGTTCTGGCTCCCGACTATCAGGGCCTCGGCACCCGCGGGCAGTTCAGCTACTACAACACGAACGTCGAGGGCATGTCGATAATCGACGCGGTCGCGGCGATGCGCACGACTCCGATTCCGCTGTCACGCAAATGGGTTGTGGTCGGTCAGTCCGAGGGAGCGCACGCGGCGATGAGCGCGGCCAGTTTGTATGCCGAGCGAGGCGGTTCCGCTACGGGGTTGAGCGGAGTGGTGGCCACCGGGCTGCGCACCGACCCGAGCAAGAGCCTGCCGGAGATGTTCCGGGCGGACTCGACCGGCTCCAAGAACCAGATCGCCTACGCGGCGTACTACCTGGCTTCGCTGGAGGAACTGCATCCGGGCAGCGTGACCCCGTACCTGTCGGATTTCGGCAAGGAATTCGTGGAAAGAGCCGCCCATGAGTGTCTTTCGCATCTGGTCGAGCGCGCCGACGGCCGCCGGCCGTCGGCGCTTGTCGCCGACCCCGACCGGCCGACGCCCACCTTCGCCGAGGACATCGCCGCTTTGACGGGATTTCCGCAAGATCGGTTCGCCAGCGATGTCATGATCGGCTACGGCACCGCGGACATCGATGTGCCTCCCACCGACACCGAGAACTACGGGAAAGAACTGCAAGAGCTGAACCCCGGAATACGAGTGACGGTCCAGCAGTACCCCGGCAAGGACCACAGCGGCGCGTTCCTGGCATCGCTTCCGGATGCGCTGGGATTCCTGAACACGCACCTGCGCTGACGCTCGGCGCGCCCGCGAGGGACAGTCGCTGTCGACTGCTTCGGAAACGGCCCCTACACCTGCTGCGGAACCGTCATCGGGAACGCGCTCGCCGTCAGCGGACGCGGGTGCCGAGCAAGTGCCGCACACCCGCGACGAACAATTGCAGGCCGAAGTCGAAACGGGCGGTGGGGTCGGTGGTCTCCTCCAACGGCGAGGCGCCCTCGGGCAGGGCGCCCGCCGAGTCCATCTGCATCCTGGACTGCTCGTCCACGGTCTCGCCGAGGACGTAGTAGAGCAGCGTGAACGCCGCAAGTTCGGCCTCCTGGCGCGGCATGCCCGCGCGGATGGCGGCGCTCACCAGCCGTTCTCGCCCTTTGCTCGTGGTGAGCCGGGACGCGTAGGTCGCCGAGACCAATTCGGCGCCGTCGCGATAGGCCAGCAGGCAGTCGCGCAGCCGGTGCGCCAGCTCGGTGATCTGACCGGACCATTCCTCGGCCTCGATCGGGTCCTCCATGGGCGCGAGGATCTTGTCCGCGACCGCGCCGAGCAGCGCCTGCTTGTTCGGAAAGTGCCAATACAACGCGCCCGGCTGCACCTGGAGCGAGCCGGCCAACCTGCGCATGGTGAGGTCGGCCAGGCCGTATCGGTCCAGAATCGCGATGGCGCCGTCGACCACGTCCGCCCGGTGCAGCTGCACTCGATGCCCTTCCCGTCGTGCTTTGACTCACTCCTACCGCTACCCTAGCCTGAACACCGTTCAAGTTGCACGGCCACCTCGGCCGGACGAAGGGATTCGTGCAGTGACCCAGGCACCTGTAGACACCGCAGCGCCAGGACCGACGAAGGTCGAGACGTCGCAGATCTTGTCGATCGCCCGCGAGCAGGTGCTCGAGCGCGGGGTGGGACTGAACCAGGAGCAGACCCTGGAGGTGCTACGGCTCGGTGACGACCGGCTGGAGGAATTGCTCGCCCTGGCGCACGAGGTGCGCATGAAGTGGTGCGGCCCCGAGGTCGAGGTCGAGGGCATCATCAGCCTCAAGACCGGCGGCTGCCCGGAGGACTGCCACTTCTGCTCGCAGTCGGGCCTGTTCCAGTCGCCGGTGCGCGCCGCGTGGCTGGACATTCCCAGCCTGGTGGAAGCCGCCAAGCAGACCGCGAAGACCGGCGCCACCGAGTTCTGCATCGTGGCGGCCGTGCGCGGTCCCGACGAGCGCCTGATGGCCCAAGTGGCCGCCGGTGTCGAGGCGATCCGCAACGAGGTGGACATCCAGGTCGCCTGCTCGCTGGGCATGCTCACCCAGGAGCAGGTAGACCAGCTGGCCGCCATGGGTGTGCACCGCTACAACCACAACTTGGAGACCTCGCGGTCCTACTTCCCGAACGTGGTGACCACGCACACCTGGGAGGAGCGCTGGGACACCCTGCGCATGGTCCGCGAAGCGGGCATGGAGGTCTGCTGCGGCGGCATCCTCGGCATGGGCGAGACGCTGGAGCAACGTGCCGAGTTCGCCGCGAACCTGGCCGAACTCGAGCCCGACGAGGTGCCGCTGAACTTCCTCAACCCGCGTCCTGGCACGCCCTTCGGCGACCTGGAGGTGCTGCCCGCGTCCGACGCGCTGCGCGCCGTGGCCGCGTTCCGGCTCGCGCTGCCGCGCACCATGCTGCGCTTCGCGGGCGGCCGGGAGATCACCCTCGGTGATCTCGGCGCCAAGCAGGGCATCCTGGGCGGCATCAACGCCGTGATCGTCGGCAACTACCTGACCACCCTCGGCCGCCCGGCCGAACAGGACCTGGACCTGCTCGGCGAGCTGAAGATGCCGATCAAGGCGCTCAACGAAACGCTCTGACCCGGCTCGGTTGCGACGAAGAGGCAAGCGAGCATGAGTACTGTCATGGACATGGACGAGCGCTACAACCCGTTCACCGGCAAGCGAATCGTGCCGGGCCTCGACGACGCGATCCCGGCCGCCGCCGCGCTGGGCCTGGAGCCGCCGCGCTTCTGCGAACAGTGCGGACGCCGCATGATCGTGCAGGTGAGCCCGGACGGCTGGTGGGCCAAGTGCTCCCGGCACGGCGTTGTCGACTCGGCCGAGCTGGAACGCCGCTAGTGGCGTCGCCGTTGCGGGGTGAGGTGCGGGCGGTGGCTGTGGTGGCCGTCGCCGTGGTGGTGGTGAGCGCGCTCGCCGGTGTCGGCTGGGGCCTGCTCGCGCCGACCGAGCGGCTGCTCGTGGTCGAGCCGGGTCGCGGTGTCGGGCTGACCGGGGAGAGCGCGCATCAGTTCGACGCGCTGGCGTTGTTCGTCCTCGCGGGGGCGGTGCTCGGCTTGCTCTGCGCACTGGCCGTGTGGCGCTGGCGCTCGGCGCGCGGGCCACTGTTGCAGCTGGGCCTGCTGATCGGTTCCGGCGTGGGCGCGGTGGTGATGGCCGCTGTGGGGGAGCGGGTCGCCGAGTGGTCGCATCCGCGCCCGCACGACCCGCCGGTGGGCCAGATCGTCACCTTGCCGATCGAACTGGGCAGCGACCTCGCGCTGATCGTGCAGCCGCTGATCGCGTCGTTCGTCATGCTGTTCCTCGCCGCGCTGAGTACCTCGGAGGACCTCGGCAGTGGCCGCCGCGCCGCCCGGAAGGAGGAGGAAGCCTCCTACGACGGCCAGGGCGCCTTCATGCCCTATGGCGACGCTGCGAGCAGCGCAGAGCTGCCCTATGGTGGCTACCAGCCTGCCCCAGAGGGATATTCGCTGCCCGAGTATCGCCAGCGCCGCTGACGCGTCGTCCGGCACGTCGCCGCGACGGGGAAGGCTTCCCGAACCCCTTCGGGGTCGGGAATTCGTAGCGTGCTGGGAAGGAATGCGACGTGGCCTTCGTGGGTGGCGGTCCGGTCGTCGAAGAGCTCGACGCCAAGTTCTGGCGGGTGACCGAACCACTGGTCTATCGCGGCGCCACGGAGGAATTCGTGGTTCCCGCCGGGTTCCGTACCGATTTCGCCTCGGTGCCGCGGGCACTGGTCTGGCTGATTCCGCGTTACGGCGTCTACACCCGAGCCGCGATCCTGCACGACTACCTGCTCAGCTCGAACGCGGTGAGCGTGGCCGACGCCGACGGCGTCTTCCGCCGTAGCCTGCGCGAACTCGGGGTCTCGCTGCCGCGCCGCTGGATGATGTGGGCGGCCGTGCGCGCCGCTCACCGGCTACGCGGCGCGAGCGCGGGCGACGTCGCCCGGTTCGTCGTCGTCGCGGTCCCTTCGGTGTTCTTCCTCGCCGTTCCCGCGACCGTGGTGACGATGTTCCTCCTGCTGTTCTGGCTGGTGGAGTTGGCCTTCTGGGCCGCGTCGCGCCTAACGCAGCGGACCGAGGCTCCGCCGCCCGGTCCGCACATGAAGACCGCCTGACCGTCCCGCCTGCGGTCTCGGTGAGAACTCGGGGCCCGGTGCGTGCTCGGCGCGGACGAGTTCCGGCCGCCGCGACGGCCCATGAGTTACGGTGCCGACATGAGCGACGAACCGCCCAGGCTCCCCGCCCTCGTCGTCGTCAGTGGCCCGCCTGGGTCGGGCAAGACAACGCTCGCGCACACTCTCGCCCGCGCGATCGGCTGTCCCGCCATCTGCCGGGACGAGCTCAAAGAGGGCATGGTCCACGCGACGGAGAACTACGCCCCGGACCGCTCGAACGAGCTGAACCTCCGCACGCTGCCGGTGTTCTTCCAAACGCTGGAGCTGTTGCTGCGGGCCGGGGTTACGGTGGTGGCCGAAGCCGCCTTCCAGGACCGGCTGTGGCGTCCCGGCCTCACCCCGCTGCGAGCCCACGCTCAACTGCGCGTCGTGCACTGCGTGACCGACCCGGTTCTCGCGGCGCGGCGAATCCACTTGCGCCACCGATCCGATCCGCTCCGCCGCGCCCACTCCGATCACGAACACCCCGCCCCGGCGCCCACCGCCTTCGAACGCGTTTCCCTCGACGTGCCTTCGCTCGAGGTCGATACCACCTCCGGCTATCGCCCCGGCCTCACCGCCATCCTCGCCTTCCTCGACGCGCCTTCATGATCAACGGCACACGACGGAGGGGTCCACTGGATCGAAAACGGGTGGAGATGGACGGGTGGGCGGGGATACGGTGGGCTGCCGGAAGGGGGTTCGTCGGAAGGAGGACCGGGCGATGGAAACCGTACATCGGATGGAAGCCGAGGCGTCTCCTGTGGAGAGCGAACGGGCCGATCTGGCGGCGTGGCGGCGGCGAGATGCTCTGCGGCGCAGCAATGCCGCGCGTCCCATACCGAGTAAGCGGCAGTATCGTCGCCGGGACAAGCATCGCAAAGCCGTGGCCGATTAGCGTCCCGGTCCGTCGGGAATCATGAAGGGCCGGGTGGGCGCAGCGCGGCGAATTCGTCTGTCACGCGCAAGCCGGAGTCGGTGAAGCGGTACACCGCGGCGGGGCGGCCACCCGCGCGGCCGGGGGCGGCGGTGGCTCCGGTGGGGGTGATCACCTTGCGGCGGGAGAGAACGCGCTGAAGGTTCGTCGTGTCCACGTCGTAACCGAGTGCGGCGCAATAGATTTCGCGCAGTGTCGACATGGTGAACCGGTCCGGCGCGAGGGCGAAGGCGATGTTGGTGTAGGACAGTTTCGCCGCCAGCCGGGTGCGGGCGTGGTCGACTACCGTGCGGTGGTCGAAGGACATGTCCGGCAGGGCCGAGACCGGGTGCCAGGCAGTGTCCGGGGGCAGCTGCGGGTCGGCGGTCAGCGGGACCAGCCCGAGGTAGGCCGAGGCGATGCGGCGTGGGCTCGGCACTCGGTCGGGGGCGCTGAACACGGAGAGCTGTTCCAGATGGCTCAGCTCGCGCACGTCGACCTTCTCGGCGAGCTGGCGGCGCGCGGAGGCGTCGAGGTCCTCGTCGTCGCCGAGACGTCCGCCGGGGAGCGACCAGGTGCCCTTCTGCGGGTCGAGTGCGCGTTCCCACAACAACACCGCGAGTTCGGTCCTTTGGTCGGGCGGGCACCGTAGCAGCATGCCTTCTGCCCGGTCGGCGGGGGCGTGACCTGCGGCGAAGTCCCGGGGGAAGCGGCGAACCTGGAACACCGCGGTGAGCGATTCGTGGATGGTGCTACTATGGGCCACGTTTTCGATTATAAGTCGAAAACCTGGTTTGGTGCGAATCGGCGGTGTAGCCGACCGCACGAGGAAGGGAGCCATCCATGGCGACGACGGGTGCGAAACTGGCGCCCCCGCTGATGGGGCAGGTGTTCGACGGACCCTCCGGGTTCGCGGGTGTCGAGGCGACGCCGGAGTGGGCGCAGGAAGTCAAGCGTCTGGCCAGGGAGCGCAACGCGACGATCCTGGCGCACAACTATCAGCTGCCGGAGATCCAGGACGTGGCCGACCACGTCGGCGACTCGCTGGCGCTGTCGCGGATCGCGGCCGAGGCGCCCGAGGACACCATCGTGTTCTGCGGCGTGCACTTCATGGCCGAGACCGCCAAGATCCTGAGCCCGGCGAAGACCGTGCTCATCCCCGATCAGCGTGCGGGATGTTCGCTCGCGGATTCGATCGGCGCCGACGAACTGCGTGCCTGGAAGGCCGAGCACCCGAACGCGGTGGTCGTGTCCTACGTGAACACCACGGCCGAGGTCAAGGCGCTCACCGACATCTGCTGCACCTCCTCCAACGCGGTGGACGTGGTCGCCTCGATCGACCCGGACCGCGAGGTGCTGTTCCTGCCGGACCAGTTCCTCGGCGCGCACGTCAAGCGGGTCACCGGTCGCACGAACATGCACATCTGGGCGGGCGAGTGCCACGTACACGCGGGCATCAACGGCGACGAGCTCACCGAGCAGGCGCGTACCCATCCGGACGCGGAACTGTTCGTGCACCCCGAATGCGGGTGCGCCACCTCGGCGCTGTACCTCGCGGGCGAGGGCGCGTTCCCGGCCGATCGGGTGCACATCCTGTCCACCGGAGGCATGATCGACGCGGCCAAGGCGGCGAAGTCGAATCAGGTGCTCGTGGCCACCGAGGTCGGCATGCTGCACCAGCTGCGAAAGGCCGCCCCCGGCATCGACTTCCAGGCCGTGAACGACCGGGCGTCGTGCAAGTACATGAAGATGATCACTCCGGCGGCCCTGCTGCGCTGCCTGGTCGAGGGCCGTGACGAGGTCCACGTCGATCCGGAAACCGCCGCGCTGGGCCGCAACTCGGTGCAGCGGATGATCGCGATCGGCAATCCCGGCGGCGGTGAATGAGTCGACCGCTGCCCTCGCGGCGGCGGGTCGCTCTCCGGCGCAACGCGCCGACCACAGCGCCCGCGCCGCAGAACGTTCGCGGATCGGAAGACAGAGAGGCGCGGGGCGATGACAACCCGGGTTTCCATCGACTGGGAGGCCGAGGCCGATCTGGTCGTGATCGGCGGTGGCGTCGCGGGACTGACCGCGGCGCGCACCGCGTCACTGCGCGGGCTGCGGGTGCTCACGCTCAGCAAGGGCGGGCCGACGGATACGTCCACCCAGTACGCCCAAGGCGGCATCGCCGTCGTGGCGCCGCACGGTGACTCGGTCGAATCACATGTGCACGACACGGTGGAGGCGGGCGTCGGCCTGTGCGACGTGGACGCCGTGCGCTCCATCGTCGAGGGCGGGCAGGACGCGGTGGCCGCGCTGACCGACCTGGGCGCGGTGTTCGACCTCGGGCGCGACGGCCAGATCTCGCGGACCCGCGAGGGCGGGCACAGCACCCGCCGGATCATCCACGCCGGGGGCGACGCCACCGGCGCCGAGGTGCAGCGGGCGCTGAACGAAGCCGGCTTGCCGGTGCTGTTCGGCGCGGCCGTCGGCGAGATCGTCACGGGGCCGAACGGTGTGCGGGGCGTGGTCGCGCTGTCGGACCGAGGTTTCGGTGTCGTGCACGCGCCCGCTGTGTTGCTGGCCACCGGCGGGCTCGGCCAGTTGTACGCGCTGAGCACCAATCCGCCGGGCGCCACCGCCGACGGCATCGCGCTCGGGCTGTGGGCCGGTGCCGCCGTCGCCGACCTCGAATTCGTGCAGTTCCACCCGACGGTGCTGTACACCCCCGGCGGTATCGGGCGCAGGCCGCTGATCAGCGAAGCGGTGCGCGGCGAAGGCGCGACATTGGTCGACACCGAAGGCAACGCGGTGACCGCGGGGGTGCATCCACGGGGCGATCTCGCCCCACGCGATGTCGTCTCCCGCGCCATCGCCGCGCGCATGCGGGCGCTGGGCACCGAGCACGTCTATCTCGACGCCCGCTCGATCGACGGTTTCCCGCAACGGTTTCCGACGATCACCGCCTCGTGCCTCGCGGCGGGCATCGATCCGCGCACCGACCTCATCCCGGTCGCGCCTGCCGCGCATTACCAGTGCGGGGGAGTCGTCACCGACACTCACGGCCGTACCGCAGTGCCCGGCCTGTACGCGGCCGGAGAGGTCGCGCGCACCGGACTGCACGGGGCGAACCGGTTGGCGTCCAACAGTCTGCTGGAGGGGCTGGTGGTCGGCGAGCGCGCCGGAGCCGCCGCCGCCGAACGGCTCGGTGAGCGGGCCCGGGTGAGCGAGATCCCCACGCGCGTAGCCGAATACGTCGACCGCGACGTAGTGCAGCACCTGATGACCACGCACGCCTCGGTGGTCCGCGACCGCGCCGGTCTCGCGGAAGCGCTCAAGCGACTCGACGACGTGGTCACCAACCGCGACACGCTCGCCGCCGCCACCCACCCGATCGCCGGAATCGAGGACGCCGCACTCACTCTCGCGGCTCGCGCGCTGCTGCTGGCCGCGCTCGCCCGCACCGAGAGCCGGGGCTGTCACACCCGGTCCGATCACCCGGACGCCCTGCCCGAACTCCGCCACAGCCTCCCGATCCGGCTCGACGGCGACGGCGTCCCCGAGTACGCCCCCATTCCCTGACCATACGCACCGAGCGGGTCATCCGGTGGACCGCGAGAACCCGCTCGGTGAGAGAGGAACGCTTCGATGGCTCTGGACGACGCCCTGGATCGCGACGAGGTGCTGCGCGTCATCCGCGCCGCGCTGGACGAGGACCTGCGCTACGGCCCGGACGTCACGACGACGGCCACCGTGCCCGCGGACGCGGTGATCAAGGCATCGGTGGTGTCGCGGGAACCGGGAACCGTGGCCGGGCTGGGCGCCGGGCTGCTGGTGCTCGACGAGGTGATCGGCGCGGACGCCTACGAGATCACCGACCGCGTCGCCGACGGCACCCGGGTGTCGCCCGGACAGTCCGTGCTGACCTTGATCGCGCCCACCCGTGGGCTGCTCACCGCGGAGCGCACCATGCTCAACCTGGTGTGCCATCTGTCCGGCATCGCGACGGCGACGGCCGCCTGGGTGGACGCCGTCGCGGGCACCCGCTGCCACATCCGGGACAGCCGCAAGACGCTGCCCGGACTGCGCGCGCTGCAGAAGTACGCCGTGCGGGTCGGCGGCGGCGTCAACCACCGGATGGGTCTCGGCGACGCCGCCCTGATCAAGGACAACCACGTGGTCGCCGCGGGGTCGGTGGTCGAGGCGCTGCGCGCGGTCCGCGCCGCCGCCCCCGACATCGCCTGCGAGGTCGAGGTCGACAGCCTCGAACAGCTCGACGCCGTGCTCGCCGAGAACGTGGAACTGGTACTGCTGGACAATTTCCCGCTCTGGCAGACCCAGGCAGCCGTGCAGCGCCGCAACGCCGCGTCCCCGCGGACGAAACTGGAGTCCTCCGGCGGCCTGAGCCTGGACGTCGCCGCCGACTACGCCCGCACCGGCGTCGACTACCTCGCCGTCGGCGCCCTCACCCATTCGGTCCGCGTCCTCGACCTCGGGCTGGACATGTAGGTACCTGCTCGAGCAAGGCGCGCGGCGCGGATCGGTCGGACTCGGCGAATGCGCGAATCTCCATGTCGGCCGAGCTGCCCGGCGGGAGCCGGTGCCTCGGTCAGGCGGTGAGTTCGCGTTCCAGCGGCGTCCGGAAACGGGGAATGGCGCGCACGTCGCCGTACCATTCGGCGACTCGCTGCGCCTGCGCGGCGATCATCGCCTCGGCGTCGGTCCCCACGTCTTCGAGCAGGCGGTAGACGATCTCACCGTCACCGCGCTGCGCCCAGCCGCCCACGATGCGCCCGTCCCACCAGACGGTGGGCCCGATATTCCCGTTGCGATCGAACAGGTTCGGTGCGTGGGGGCCGAGGAACCATTCTCGAGCCTGCCAGCCCATGGGCGTCGGATCGAGCGCGGGAAGCAATGCCGCCCATGGCTCCGGGGCGGCGACCGGCTCCACGTCGTCGGCCAGTAGTACGCCCGTCACGCCGTCGAGGTCGACCTCGACCAGCCCGAGCGCGCCGAGCGCCGCGCGCACCTCGCCCAGCGTCCACCCGGTCCACCACTTGATGTCGGACACCGGCGCGGGACCGAACGCGCGCAACCAGTGGCGGGCCAGCTCGGCGCGGGCTTCGGCGGCGGGAATCACGGGAACGGGGTCCGGCAACCACGATTCGATCGGCGCCCAGGTGTACTGGCTGCTGGTCCAGCTGCCGTTCGGCCGTCCGCGCACGATGCGGCCTTCGCAGCCGAGCGTCAGCAGTACCCAGGTGGTGATGTTCGTCGGCTTCGAATACGGCTTGTCCGGCGCGGTGTTCACCTGGGTGCGCAAGCGGGGGACGTCCTTGCTCAACTGCGCGCCGGTCGCCGCGCCGCGATCGAGCAGCGCCTTGTGCGTCTCGGTCTCGACTTCGGCCCACCAGCGCCGCACATCGCCGTCCACGATGCCCGCCTGTTCCAGGTACTTGCCGTAGGTGCGCCGCTGTTTGTGCGCCAGCGCGTCCGCGCACGAACCCTGGAGGATCGCGACCAGCTCCACCGGCACGACGAACATGGTGCGGCGCATGGCCAGCATCCGCAGCAGCGAACGGTCGTCGTACAGCGCCTGTTCGACATCCGCGGGCGCCAGCCCCTCGGCGCGGGCCGCGACGGAGAGGAAGACAGTCGCCGGATCGGTCGCGTGCAGGGCGACCAGCGAGCGGGCGATCTCCGCGACCTGTCCGGCCCGCTCCGGGGTGGCCAGCCGGTGCCGCACCGCCAGCCGGGCGCGCCGCTCGGCGACATCAATCGAACGCATAGGCGAATCGTAGCGTTCGCGCCGTCGGGTCAGAGGCCGAAGCGCTCCGGAGCCACGCGCAGCGTCCGGCAGGCGTCGCGGACGGCCTCGGTCGCCGCCGGGCCGCATGCGCCCGCCGCGCCGCCGATCAGGATGGCGGTGCGGATGACCGCGTCCGCCTCGGCTGGCTTGTGCATCGCTTTGGCGATCTGCCGTAGCACGTGCGCGCAGCCGAGGACCGGATCGTTCGCCAGCCGATTGCAGTTGTCCTCGAACAAGGCGCGCAAGTCGTCGAGCGGGAAGTTGCGCAGCACCGGATCCGCCGCGACCAGTTCGGCGACGGCGCCGCGGTCCGCCGCCGCGGTCGCGTCGTCGGCCACCGCGACCAGCGCGCACAGGGCCACGGCGGCGTCGCGAAAGGACGCGCCGCGCAATGCGTTCCGCTCGGCGAGCAGTTGTTCGCGCCAGCTCGCTGCGATCTCGAGCGTGCTGATCAGGGTGGCGTCCGGCGTGCGGCGGGGTGCGAAGGTCATGGCTGACTCCATGAGAAGGCGTCCGAACGCGCGGACCCGTGCCATCCGGACTCGGAATGAATACCGGGACCGTAACAGGGCTCGGACGCCGGGGCCTGCCCCCAAAGTTCTGGATCAGTCGGCGGGCTCCCAGGCGCGGACCAGGTCGAGCAAGCCGGGAAAGCGCGCCTCGAGATCGTCGACGCGGACCTGGCTGCGGCGTTCCAGTCCGTAGCGCCGCTGTCGGGTGACGCCCGCCTCGCGCAGGACCCGGAAGTGGTGCGTCAACGTGGATTTGGGGCGATCGATGCCGAACCAGGAGCACGACCGGTCGGTGTCGGGTGAGTCCAGTAGCAACCGGCGGACCATGGTCAGGCGCAGCGGGTCGCTCAGCGCGGCCAGCACGTGATCCAGTCGCAGGTCGGCGCGGTCCGGCTCGGGCAGCACGGAGGTGGCATCGGCGGTGTCGGCGGCCGCTGGCATCGCGTTCTCCTCGAATTTCGGACGACTTGTACGAGTTCTATCGTACTAGGCGTTAAGTTCGACTACTGTCGTACCAGTACGAGAAAATTCGAACCAAGGAGTGGTGATGGGATCGACGGTGACGGTGCCACGCACGGAAGCGCCACGTACGGGCGGACGTTCGGTGTGGGCGGCGGCGTGGCCGGTGTTCGCGGTGTTCGTGTTGTCGAACGCGCCGACCCCGCTGTACGTGGTGTGGCAGCGGGCGATCGGCTTCTCCGCCGGGACGCTGACCGCGGTGTTCGCCTGCTACATCGCCGGATTGCTGGGTGCGCTGCTGGTCGCGGGCGTGGTGTCGGACCGGGTGGGTCGCAAACCGGTGCTACTGCCCGCGGTGGCGGCGGCGATGGCGGCCTGTGTGTTGTTCGCGGTCGCGCAGTCGGTCCCCCTGCTGGCCCTGGCGCGGCTGCTGACCGGCCTGGCGGTCGGCGCGACGGTGTCGGCGGGAATGGCGGCGGTCACCGATGTGGGCGGGTCCGACCGCAAACGGGTCGCCGCGCTGGCCGCGTCCACGGCGATGGTGCTCGGCGCCGGGAGCGGGCCATTGCTGGCGGGCATTCTGTCCGAAGCGCTGCCCGGCCCGACGGTGACGGTCTTCCTGGTCGAGATCGCCGTGCTCACTACGGCTTTCGCGGTGGTGGCCCGGTTTCCTCTGCCCGCCGGTTCCGGCGGGCGCGGACCGTGGATCCGGATCCCGTCGGTCGTAAGGGAAGGTCGCACCGCGGTGCTGCTGGGGATCGCGGTATTCGGACCGGGCATCACCGCGACGTCGTTCGTCCTGTCGCTGGGGCCGTCGGTGCTGGCACATCTGCTCGGTGTCGCCGACCGGGTGCTCGCCGGTGCGGTGGCGTTCGTGATGTTCCTGGCCGCGACCGGAGTCCAGTTCGCGGCCCGGCGGTTCGGTGTGGGCGTCATCCTGCTCGGCGGCACGATCGCGACCGTGACGAGCATGGCCGCGCTGGTGCTCTCACTGGTCGCGACCTCGCTTCCGCTGTTCGTGACGGCGGCCGTGCTCGCCGGCGCAGGTCAGGGGCTCGGCCAGTTCGGCGGACTGACGGCGATCAGCGCGAGCGTGCCGGGCGAGCGGCTGGCCGAGGCCAACGCCGCGCAGAACGTCGGGGGGTATCTCCCCGCCGCGGTACTGCCGCTGGCCGCCGGGTTTCTCGGCGACGCTTATGGATTGAGCGCAGGTGTGATCGCGTTCGGTGTGGTGGTCGGCCTCGCGGCCGCCGCGGGCGGACTGCTCGTCGTGGCGCGCCTGCGCCGCGATGCCGCGCTGACGGCGTGACATCATCCGGGGATGCGATGGGCATCTCTCGTATCGTGCTGCGCGTTGGCCGGTGTGCTCCTGACGACAGTCCCTGTGGCGCCACGGGTCTCGGCGGATGGGGACTGCGCCGGGGATGTGGCGGTGCGCCCTGTTTCGCTGACCGTGGACGGGGAGGAGGCGACCGGCCGGGTATACGAGCCCTATCGGTGCGCCGAGGGCGACGCGACGGCGCGGGCGCTCGTGGTCGCGGTGCACGGGCACGATGGGTCGTCGGCCGATTTCGCGGGCTACCTCGAGTCGATCGCCCGGCGCACCGCGACGCCGATCCTGTCGATGGATCTGCGCTCGGCGCACAGCGTGTGGCGCACCGGAGAATGGAATCTGTGGGCGGGGTGGCGTGACATCGTCGCCGCGACCACGTGGTACCGGGACACCCATCGCTCGATCACCCGCACGGTGCTGTGGGGCTGGAGCCAGGGCGGCATCACCAGCGGTCTCGCGGTGGCGCACGGCCCGCGCGGGATGTTCGACTACTGGGTCGACAATTACGGTCCCGCCGACGATTTCACGATGTGGTTGGGCGCCGCGTCCGTGGATCCGGCGCTGCCCGCGCAGATCGAGCGCGACGCGGGTGGTTGCCCGCCCGCCGCCTGCCCGCTCGCCTACGCCGAACGCTCGCCCGCGCTGCTGGCGGCCCGGATGGACGTGCGGCGGGCGTTTCTCGTCCACGGCAGCGCCGACGACGTGGTGCCGTATGCCACCAGCGTCGAGATGCGCGCGGGCCTGCTCGCCGCGGGCAAACCGACCTCGATGTACACCGTCGTGACCGGGCGCGATCTGAACGGGCGGGTGGTTCCCGGCGACCACAGCGTCGGGCCGGCCTTCTTCGAGGGCGGTTGCGTCGTCGAGCGCCTGCTGCTCGGCGCGGAGCCGGTCGACGGCCCGGATCGCGACTACCTCGTGGACGTCGCGCACGACGTCGTCACCGCACCGGCCGCCCCGCCGGGCGCGAAGTGCGCGGCGTGAGGGAACACGATCGCCGTTGCGCGCAGTTGACCGGGAAGAACCGACGACGAAGTGAGGACGCGATGAGCAAACCCGCCGACCCGGCTTACCACTGGAACGGAGCGGATCTCGATCTGGACGCCTACCTGGCCCGGATCGGGTTCGACGGCGAGCGCGCCCCCACCGTCCGGACGCTGCACGAGCTAGTGCGGGCGCACACCACCGCGATCCCGTTCGAGAACCTGGAGATCATCCTGGGCCGGTCGATCCCCCTGGATGTGGCGACCTTGCAGGACAAACTCGTGCGGCGCCGCCGCGGCGGTTACTGCTACGAGAACGTCGGACTGTTCGCGGCCGCGCTGGAACGGCTCGGGTTCGGGGTCACCGGCCTCAGCGGGCGCGTGAGCATGGGCGCGGGCACGGCGCTGCGGCCGGCCACCCATGCCTTGCTGCGCGTGACCACCGCCGACGACGACCGCGTCTGGCTGTGCGACGTCGGCTTCGGCGCCGGACCGCTGGTGCCGTTCGAATTGTCCGCGGGCGAATTCACCGGCGGCGAATGGCGGTTCCGGCTGGAGAGCGGGCGCGGAGAGCTGGATTCCGACCTGTGGGTACTGCACCAATTCGGCCGGGACGGGTGGATCGACCGGTACAGTTTCACTTTGAATCCGCAGTACGGCATCGACTACGCCGTCGGCAACCATTTCGTGTCGACCTCGCCGCGTTCCCCGTTCACCACCCGGCCATTCGTGCAGCGTTTCCACCCAGAGGTCCACCACGTGCTGGACGACACCACGCTCGTCACCGAGTACCCCGACGGCACCGGCAACACAAGGGAACTGGAGCCGACCGAGCTGCCCAAGGTCCTCGCCGAGGTGTTCGACATCGACCTCACCGAGGCCGATGCCGCCGCACTCGCGGATACTCCGTGGATACGCGACTGACCCCGCGATCCGCCCGCCTCTGCGCGGCCCCCTAGGCGTACCTCCGCCTTCGCTCCGGCCGTGCGCTCTGTGCGTACCTCCGCCCTCGCTTCGGCCGTGCGCTTTGTGCGTACCTCCGCGTTCGCTGCGGCCGTGCGCTTTGTGCGTACCTCCGCGTTCGCTGCGGCCGTGCGCTTTGTGCGTACCTCCGCGTTCGCTGCGGCCGTGCGCTCTGTGCGTACCTCCGCCTTCGCTCCGGCCGTGCGCGGATTGAGGACGGTACGTCCGACAGCGCCATCTATGCGTACCTGCGCGTTCGCTTCGGCCGTGCGCTCTGTGCGTACCTCCGCGTTCGCTTCGGCCGTGCGCGGGTTTTCGGCGGGTGATGCACGGCTGTGCCGATTGGGCGTACTTTCGCCTTCTCTGTGCCCTGCGGGGGGCGTTGACGGGTGATGTCCGGCTGTGTCGGTCAGGCGTACCCCGCCTTGTCGCGGCTGTGCGCGGGCTGTCGGCGGACGATGTTCGGCTGCGCCCATTATGGTCGTCGGGGTGCGTACCAACCGGAAAGCCCTTGTCCTGTTCGCCGCACCGCTGCTCGTGGTCGCCGCCTGCTCGTCCGGGCCGGACCAGCCCGATACCGTGGCAGGGCAGTTCGCCGAGGCGTTGAACCGCGACGATATCGCCGCCGCGGCCGCGCTCACCGACAATCCGGCCGTGGCCGCCGACGCCCTCGGCGCGCTGTACGACGGCCTGGGCAAGGACGTGCGCTTCGACGTCCGCTCGGTCGACGACAACCGCTTCGCCCTGGCCGCCACCTGGAAGCTGGGCGCGGACGGCAAGTCGGAGTGGACCTACACCACCAACGGCACCGCGCACGACGACGGGAACGGATGGCGGGTGAAGTGGGATCCCGCCACGGTCGCCCCCGGGCTCGCGGCGGGGCCGTTGAGCTACGGCAGGGTCTATCCGCAACCGTCCCGCATCCTCGATTCCGCAGGCGGCGAGCTGATGACCCAACAGGTCGTCACGCTGGTCGACGTCGGCCCCGGCGCCGACCTCCCCGCGGTCGCGGATCTGCTCGGCCCTCTCGCGCCTGGCCTCACCGCCGGGTCGGTGCAAACCGAACTGGCGGCGGCGCAAGGAAAGCCGATCACCGCGATCACCTTGCGCGATTCCGACCTCGCCCCGATCCGAGACCGCCTGGCCGCGCTGCCCGGTGTCACCCTCGCGCCGCAGACCCGCCTGCTGACGACCGACAAGGCGTTGGCCGCCCCGACACTGTCCGGACTGGCCGAGTTGTGGCAGCAGTCCGCCGATGCGCACGCCGGGTGGGCCGTACGCGCCCAGACGCCGCAGGGCACCGAGCGGGTCGCGGGAACGGATCCCACGCCCACCGCCGACATCGCGACCACGCTCGATCTCGGCTTGCAGCGCGCGGCCGAGGCGGCGCTCGCCCCGATCGCACAGCCCGCGGCGATCGTCGCCCTGCGTCCGTCGACCGGCGAGGTTGTCGCGATCGCGCAGAACGCCCCCGCCGACGCGCAGGGCCCGATCGCGCTGACCGGGCTCTACCCGCCGGGTTCGACGTTCAAGACGGTCACCGTCTCCGCCGCGTTGCAGGCGGGAACGGTCACACCCGACACCGTGCTGCCCTGCCCCGGCACCGCGAATATCGAAGGTCGCCGCATCCCCAACGACAATAATTTCGATCTCGGCGCGGTTCCGCTGCACACCGCGTTCGCCCGCTCTTGCAACACCACGATGGGCGCCCTCGCCGTGCGATTGCCCGCCGACGCGCTGACGAAAGCGGCCACACAACTCGGCCTCGGCATCGATTACGTCACACCGGGCCTGACCACGGTCACGGGGAAGGTGCCCGCGGCCGATACCTCCGCGTTACGTGTGGAGTCGGCGATCGGTCAAGGGCAGGTGACAGCGTCGCCGTTCGGCATGGCTCTGGTCGCGGCGTCCATCGCCCGCGGCTCGGTGCCAGCGCCCACCGTGGTCGCGGGCAAGCCGGGCACCCCGGACCGCACCTCGGACGCGCTGCCGCCGCAGGTCGACGACCAGCTGAAAGCCATGATGCGCGAGACCATCACCGGTGGCACCGCGACCCAATTGCGCGAAATTCCCGGCCTGCTCGGCAAAACGGGCACCGCGGAGTACATCGATGACGCCCACGCCCACGGCTGGTTCGTCGGCATCGACGGCGACCTGGCTTTTTCCGTGTTCATCAGCGACGCGGGCAGTTCGGCTCCCGCGGTGGACGCAGCGGGCCGGATGCTGCGCGCTGGTGGTTAGTCCCTTTCGGGCGATTCGAGGCAGTGCGAAGGCCCGGCTGACGCGTGCGAGCATTCCCACGCCCGCTACACTCATCCCCGGACCGCGTGAGTAATCAATATGCGGGATGTCACGATTTCGAGAAGGTTCGGAGTAGGCGCCATCGATACCGGTCAGTTGATCGCGGAGCATTACCGCCTGGTCGAGCGGATTGGTAGCGGCGGCACGGGCGTGGTCTGGCGTGCCGTCGACGAACGCCTCCAGCGCTCCGTGGCCGTCAAGCAGATCCACATCCAGCCGAGCCTGCCCGAGGCCGAACGCGATGTGGTGCGCCAGCGCGCGATTCGGGAGGCCCGCAACGCCGCCCGTTTCCAGCATCCGAACGCGATCGTCGTGTTCGACATCACCGAGCACGAGGGCGACCCCTGCCTGGTGATGGAGTACTTGAAGTCCAAGAGCCTCGCCGCGGTGATCGCCGCTCAGGGCACCTTGCCGCTGACCCAGGTCGCGCGGATCGGCGAGCAGGTCGCCTCGGCGCTGATCGCCGCGCATCAGGCGGGCATCGTGCACCGTGACGTGAAACCGGGCAACATCCTGCTCGATGATCACGGCACGGTGAAGATCACCGACTTCGGCATCTCCCGCGCCACCGGTGATGTCACGCTCACCGAGACCGGGCTGATCTGCGGCACCGCCGCCTACCTCGCGCCCGAGGTCGCCCGTGGCTCCGATCCGAGTCCCGCCTCCGATGTGTTCGCGCTGGGCGCCACGCTGTTCCACGCGCTCGAGGGCGAACCGCCCTACGGTGCGGGCTCCAATCCGCTCGCGGTGCTCTACGCGGCCGCGAACGGTCAGCTGAGCGAACCGCGCAACGCCGGTCCCGCCACGGACTTCCTGCTCGACCTGCTCAGCCCAGAGCCGCGCGAGCGTCCGAGCATGCGGGCGGCGCGCGAGCACCTCGCCGCGTTCGCCGACGCGGGTCCGGCCCCGGTGGCCGCCGGGTTCGTGCCCGCCAGCGAGGCGTTCGCCCGGCCGAGGGCGGGCCAGTCCGAATCGGCGACCCGCGAGCTGCGGCCTTCGGCAATGGCGTCGACGCCTTACACGCCGACCGAGCGCCAGCCGCGCCCCCGTCCGGTCGCCCCGCCGCAGGCCGCCCACCCGGACACCGCGGCGCATCCCCGCACCATGGCCCAGCCGCGGCCGCAGCCCCGGCAGGGCTCGGGCGGCAAACGCCGCGCGATCTTGATCGGCGCACTGATCGGCGCGGTCGCCGTCGTCGGGGCCATCGTGGTGAACATGATGAGTTCGTCGGGTTCGGGCACCAGCGCGGCCCAGGGCAGCACGTCTTCCGTGGTCGCGTCGACGCGCCCAGGCGCGAACACGACGTCGGCCGCCGCCTCGGTGGGGGAGACGAAGAGCGTCGGTAAGGCCGACTCGCGGCAGTCCATCGATCTAGTGGTGAACTTCTACAACAATCTGACGTACTTGAGCTTCTCCGCTGCTTGGAAACAGCTGACCCCCGCTGCCCAGCAGGTATACGGCAGCCAGCAAGCATTCGAGGACTATTGGACGCAGAATCGGGTGTCGACGTTCAACACCGTCGACACCGGTGGCGGTTCGGGCGCCAACGCGGACGGTTCGGTGGACGTCAATGTGGCCAGCGTGTCCTACGGGAGCCAGAACAAGTCGGTGACGCTCCGGTTGATCAATCCCGGAAACGGGTCCGTGCTCATCGACAGCGATACCCGCTGACGCGAGCGTCCAGATCCGAACCTGGCGTACTCCGCGATAGATCGAGTGCTGTGCCGGACCTCGGCGCACCGTGGGAACGCCCCCGCTGCCCGGACCTGCGCACATGGGTCCACCGCGGCCCCGCCGCCCGGACCACGCGGATAACGGCTGGCGTCGGCCCATTAGGCTGGTAACGGCAACTTTCCTGTTGCGGAATCAGCTGGAGACAAGGACCGACACCACATGACAACCCGCATCGAGCTCGCCCGCGTCGATCTGCGCGGTCGTACTCCCTCCGTCGCCGAGCTGCGCGCCGCGCTGCCGCGCGGGGGAGTCGACGTGGACTCGGTGCTGCATCAGGTGCGTCCGGTGGTCGAGGCGATCCGTGATCACGGTGTGTCGGCGGCGCTGGAGTTCAGCGAGCGCTTCGACGGGGTCATCCCGGCGACGGTGCGGGTGCCCGCGGCCGAGCTGGAAGCCGCGCTGGAGCGGCTGGATCCGGCGGTCCGCGCCGCACTGGAGGAATCCATCGCCAGGGCGCGCAAGGTGCACGCCGACCAGCGGCGCACCGCCAAGACCACCGAGGTGGTGCCGGGCGGCACCGTCACCGAGCGCTGGGTGCCCGTCGAGCGGGTCGGCCTGTACGTGCCGGGCGGGAACGCCGTCTACCCGTCCAGCGTCGTGATGAACGTGGTGCCCGCGCAGACCGCGGGCGTGGGCTCGCTGGTGGTGGCCTCGCCGCCGCAGGCGCAGTTCGGCGGGCTGCCGCACCCCACCATCCTGGCCGCGGCGCAGCTGCTCGGCGTCGACGAGGTGTGGGCGGTCGGCGGCGCCCAGGGCGTCGCGCTGCTGTCCTACGGCGGCGTCGACACCGACGGCGCGCAGCTGGAACCGGTCGATCTGATCACCGGGCCGGGCAACATCTACGTCACCGCGGCCAAACGCCTGTGCCGCGGCCTGGTCGGCATCGACGCCGAGGCGGGGCCCACCGAGATCGCCATCCTCGCCGACGCGACCGCCGATCCGGTGCACGTCGCCGCCGACCTGATCAGCCAGGCCGAGCACGACGTCTTGGCCGCCAGCGTGCTGGTCACCGACAGCGAGCACCTGGCCGACGCGGTGGACGCCGCGCTCACCACGCAGCTGGCCGTGGTCAAGCACGCCCACCGGGTGACCGAGGCGCTGCGCGGCAAGCAATCCGGCACCGTCCTGGTCGACGACATCGAGCAGGGCCTGCGCGTGGTGAACGCCTACGCCGCCGAGCACCTGGAGATCCAGACCGCCGACGCGCCCGCGGTCGCGGCCAGGGTGCGCAGCGCGGGCGCGGTGTTCGTCGGCGCGTACGCGCCGGTGAGCCTCGGTGACTACTGCGCGGGCTCCAACCACGTGCTGCCCACCGCGGGCTGCGCGCGGCACTCCTCCGGCCTGAGCGTGCAGACCTTCCTGCGGGGAATCCATGTCGTGGAGTACACCGAAGCGGCGCTGAAGGATGTCGCGGGCCACGTGGTGGCGCTGGCGAACGCCGAGGACCTGCCCGCGCACGGCCAGGCCGTGCAGGCGCGTTTCGAGGCCCTGTCGTGACGCGCGCCGTGAGCGCGCCCGGCGCGGACCTGACCCTGGAAGATCTGCCGCTGCGGGAGAACCTGCGTGGCAAGAAGCCCTACGGCGCACCGCAATTGACGGTACCCGTGCAGTTGAACACGAACGAGAACCCGCATCCGCCGAGCCGCGCGCTGATCGACGATGTCGCCGAGTCGATCCGGGCGGCCGCCGCGGATCTGCACCGCTACCCGGACCGCGACGCCGTCGCGCTGCGCACCGACCTGGCGCGGTATCTGACCGCGCAGACCGGTGTCGCGGTGCAGACCGGCAACGTCTGGGCGGCCAACGGCTCCAACGAGATCCTGCAGCAGCTGCTGCAGGCCTTCGGCGGGCCGGGCCGCAGCGCACTGGGTTTCGTGCCCTCGTACTCGATGCACCCGATCATCTCCGAGGGCATCGACACCGAGTGGATCGAGGCCAAGCGCAACGCCGACTTCTCCCTCGACATCGAGCACGCGCTCGCCGCCATCGCCGAGCGCAGGCCGGACGTGGTGTTCGTGACCAGCCCGAACAATCCCACCGGGCACACCATCCCGCAGGACGACCTCGCGCGCATCCTCGCGGCCGCCCCCGGCATCGTGGTGGTCGACGAGGCCTACGGCGAATTCTCCGCGCAGCCGAGCGCCATCGGGCTGATCGACCGTTTCCCCGCGAAGCTCGTGGTGACCAGGACGATGAGCAAGGCCTTCGCGTTCGCCGGTGGGCGTCTGGGCTATCTGGTCGCCGCACCCGCGGTGATCGACGCGATGCTGTTGGTGCGGCTGCCCTACCACCTGTCGGTGGTCACCCAGGCCGCCGCGCGAGCCGCCCTGCGGCATGCCGAGGAGACCCTCGGCAGCGTCGCCGAGCTGGCCGCGCAGCGCGACCGGGTGGCGGCGGCGCTGCGGGAACTCGGTTACGACGTGATCCCCAGCGACGCCAACTTCCTACTGTTCGGCCGCTTCACCGACGCGGCGCGCAGTTGGCAGCGCTACCTCGATCACGGCGTGCTGATCCGTGACGTCGGCCTGCCCGGCTACCTGCGCACCACGATCGGCCTCGCCGCCGAGAACGACGAACTGTTGCGGGTCAGCGGACTGCTGGCGGGCACCGACCTGGCACCGCGATGAACCAGCGCCCGATATTCCTAGGCGACAATTCGATTGGACGTGAGCATGAGTAGGACCGCCCGGGTGGAGCGGGTCACCAAGGAATCCAGCATCGTGGTCGAGCTGGATCTCGACGGCACCGGCAAGACCGAGATCGCCACCGGCGTCCCCTTCTACGACCACATGCTGACCGCGCTCGGCGCGCACGCGAGCTTCGACCTGACCGTGCGCGCGGAGGGCGACATCGAGATCGAGGCGCATCACACGGTCGAGGACACCGCGATCGTGTTCGGTCAGGCACTGGGCAAGGCGCTGGGCGACAAGGCGGGCATCCGCCGGTTCGGCGACGCCTACATCCCGATGGACGAGACGCTGGCGCACGCCGCGGTCGACGTGTCCGGCCGCCCCTACTGCGTACACACCGGGGAGCCGGAGCACCTGCTGCACACGGTGATTCCCGGTTCCGGGCCCGGCGCGCCGTACTCCACGGTGCTCAACCGCCACGTCTTCGAGTCGATCGCGCTGAACGCGCGCATCGCGCTGCATGTGCGGGTGCTCTACGGCCGCGACCAGCACCACGTCACCGAGGCCGAGTTCAAGGCGGTGGCGCGTGCGCTGCGCACCGCGGTGGAACTCGATCCCCGGGTGAGCGGGATTCCGTCGACGAAGGGAACCCTGTGAGCAAGTCCGTGGCCCTGCTCGACTACGGCTCCGGAAATCTGCACTCCGCCGAACGGGCGCTGGCGAGGGCGGGCGCGCGGGTGGAGGTGACCGCCGACCCCGAAGCGGTGCTGGCCGCCGACGGTCTGGTGGTGCCCGGCGTCGGAGCGTTCGCCGCGTGCATGGCGGGTCTGCGAGGGGTGCGGGGCGAGCGCCTGATCGGTCAGCGGCTGGCCGGCGGGCGGCCGGTGCTGGGCATATGCGTCGGCATGCAGATCCTGTTCGAACGGGGCGTCGAGTTCGGCGAGGAGACCGACGGGTGCGCCGAATGGCCCGGCACGGTCGAACGGCTGTCCGCGCCGGTGCTGCCGCACATGGGGTGGAACACCGTCTCCGCCCCGTCCGACAGCGTGCTGTTCGCGGGTCTCGACGCCGACACCCGGTTCTACTTCGTGCACTCCTACGCCGCCCAGACCTGGGATCTGCCGCCCAGCGAGCACTTCGCCGCACCCAAGCTGACCTGGGCCGAGCACGGAGTGCCGTTCCTGGCGGCGGTGGAGAACGGTGCGCTGTCGGCGACCCAGTTCCACCCGGAGAAGTCCGGTGACGCGGGTGCACACCTGCTGCGCAACTGGGTGAACGCGCTGTAGGCCGGTCCCGCACGGAGCGGCGCGAGACCGGCCGCCCGGTCAGTGCTTCCTGACCTTGCTGACCAGCCAGCGCCCGTCGACCCGGTCCACCGTCACGGTCATCGACATGCGGCTGGTCTGCGGGAGACCGTCGGTCTCGTCGCTGGTCACCGTCCGTACCACGTCGACGTCCACCTCGGCCCGGTTGTCGTCACCGGAGACGATGCGGCAATCGGCCGAGTTGGCCTCGGCGCGAATGTGCGCGGCCTCCGCGCTCGACTGGATGTTGGTGCGGAAGTTCTCGAACTCGGTCCGGAATTCCCCGGTGCTGAGGTCGAGCATCCGCCGCGCGTGGTCGCCGAACCGCGCGTAGTCGTAGGTCGCCGCGGCGGAACCGAATTCGCATCCCGCCAGCCGCGCCTCCTCGGGCGGGGCGGCGGTGGCGGCGGGTGCGGCGACGAAGGCCGCGAAGCAGGCGGCTGCCGAAAGAGACAGGGCGGCAGCGAGTTTGGATCGTGACATGCACTTCCTCGGTGCGAAATGGAAGCGGCGACCGGGGGTGATCGCCGAGCGGAGACGATACCGCCCGCGCCGCCCCGGATCGCGGCGATCTCGTGACGGATCACGACATCCCGGCTTCGCTGGAACTCACCGAGCGAGCGGCTCCCGAGCACCGTCGTCGGGCGTCATGCGCCCGCTCGGCGTGGTGCCGGCGCCGCGCGGTGCTCACGGGCGCGTGCCGGTGGACCAGATCGGGGTGGTCTCCACCCGGGACAAGCGCCAGCCTTCGCCGGTGCGGATCGCGTCGAAGCGGTAGACCTCGCCGAGAGTGTAGACCGGCTGCGGAGGTGTCCCGTCGGAGGCGGCGAGCGCGAAGGTGGCGATCAGGTTGGCCCGGACGTCCGCCGTGTCGCCGTGCAGGTCGATCAGCACATTGCCGATGACGTGCTGGATGCGCAGATGTTCGCCGTGGTTGCGGCTCGCCTGGGCGATCAGCGCGTCGCGGCCCTCGGCCGTGCCGCCGGGTGTCTTCGCGGTCGCGTCGGGGGTGTAGATCGTCCGCAGGTCGTCGAATCGTCCCTCGTCCAGGGCGCGACCGAGCCGGTCGACCAAGGTGGTGATCTGCCCGCGGTCCAGCAGTTCGCGCACCTCGGCCGTCGGTGTCGCGGTGGCCGAGGCGCAGGCGGCGGTGAGTGCGGCCAGCGGGAGGGTCAGCAGGGGGAGGGCGAGCCGGACTTTGCGCATCGAACGTACCTTTCAGAATAACGTTGGCGAATCCAACATTGGCTCCGCCAACTTAACAGATTGTGGGCGCAGCCAACAAATTTTGGGAGAGTGGCCGCGTGGACGTCGCAGGTGAAGGTTCGCTGGCTGCCCCAGCCAGGCTGGTCGATCGAGTCGCGTCTGGGGCGATACGGGCGACCGGTCGCACACCGGCGGCCAGTGGCTCACGACGATCGGCCCGAATCCGTGATCGAGCTCCCATCCGCCCAGGCCCTGCACTCGGACGCGGGCGGGTAACCACTAGGCTGCTCTCGTGAGTCTTGTGCTGCTACCCGCCGTCGATGTCGCCAACGGAGAGGCCGTGCGCCTCGTGCAAGGAGAAGCCGGAAGCGAAACCAGCTACGGCTCGCCTCGTGAGGCGGCGCTGGCCTGGCAGGAAGCCGGCGCGGAATGGGTGCACCTGGTCGACCTGGACGCGGCCTTCGGGCGCGGCTCGAACCGGGAACTGCTCGCGGGCGTCGTCGGCGAACTCGACGTCAAGGTCGAACTGTCCGGAGGCATCCGCGACGACGAGAGCCTGGAAGCGGCCCTGAGCACCGGTTGCGCCCGGGTCAACCTCGGTACCGCCGCGTTGGAGGACCCGGTCTGGTGCGCGAAGGCCATCGCCCGCCACGGCGAGCACATCGCCATCGGCCTGGACGTGCGCATCGTCGACGGCGAGCACCGGCTGCGCGGACGCGGCTGGGTGAGCGACGGCGGCGACCTGTGGGAGGTGCTCGAGCGGCTGGAACGCGACGGCTGCTCGCGCTACGTGGTGACCGACGTGACCAAGGACGGCACGCTCACCGGCCCGAACCTGGACCTGCTGCGCGAGGTCTGCGCGGCCACCGACGCCCCGGTGATCGCCTCCGGCGGCGTCTCCACCATCGCGGACCTGGTCGCGATCGCCGAACTGGTGCCGGAAGGCGTCGAGGGGTCGATCGTCGGCAAGGCGCTCTACGCGGGCCGGTTCACGCTGCCCGAGGCGCTGGCCGCGGTGAGATGACCCAGGAGCTGTCGGCACTGCTCGCGGAGGCGAGCGAGGTCCTGGACTCGGTGCGCCCGCGGTTCATCGAGGGCATCGGCGCGCCGAGCGCGGTCGCCAAGGGCCGCAACGACTTCGCCACCGAGCTGGACCTGGAACTGGAACGCACCGTCTCCGCCGAACTGCGCAGGCGCACCGGCATCGAGGTGCACGGTGAGGAGTTCGGCGGACCGCAACTCACCTCGGGCACCGCATGGGTGCTCGACCCGATCGACGGCACCTTCAACTACTCGTCCGGGCATCCGCTCTCCGGGATGTTGCTCGCGCTGGTTCGCGATGGCGAGCCGGTGCTCGGTCTGACCTGGCTGCCGCTGCTCGACCGCCGCTACGCCGCCATGACCGGAGGCCCAGTGCTGCTGGACGGGCGACCGCTGCCGCCGCTGCCGCGCGGCAAGCTGGCCGAGGCGATGATCGGTTTCGGCGCGTTCAACGTCGACTCGCACGGCCGCATCCCCGGCCAGTTCCGCTTCGATCTGCTCGGACCGCTGAGCAGGCTGTCCTCCCGGGTGCGGATGCACGGCTCGACCGGCATCGATCTGGCGTTCACCGCCTCGGGCGTGCTCGGCGGCGCGATCGTGTTCGGGCACCATCCCTGGGACAACGCGGCGGGCGTCGCGCTGGTGCGCGCGGCGGGCGGAGTGGTCACCGACCTGGTGGGCGAGCCGTGGACCATCGCCTCCGGCTCCGTGCTCGCGGCCGCGCCCGGCGTGCACGAAGAACTGCTCGACATGATCTGCACGGTCGCCGATCCGGCGGCCGCGGAGAAGGAGTGAGGCAATGACGTTGGCCGTACGGGTGATCCCGTGTCTGGACGTCGACGCGGGACGCGTGGTGAAGGGCGTCAACTTCGAGAACCTGCGCGACGCGGGTGATCCCGTCGAACTGGCCGCGCTCTACGACGCGCAGGGCGCCGACGAGCTGACCTTCCTCGACGTGACCGCCTCCACCGGCGACCGCGGCACCATGATCGACGTGGTGACCCGGACCGCCGAGCAGATCTTCATCCCGCTCACCGTGGGCGGCGGGGTGCGCACGGTCGAGGACGTGGACCGCCTGCTGCGCGCGGGCGCGGACAAGGTCTCGGTGAACACCGCCGCGATCGCGCGGCCGGAGGTGCTGCGCGAGATGTCCGAGCGATTCGGTTCCCAGTGCATCGTGCTTTCGGTGGACGCGCGCACTGTGCCGCAGGGGCAACCCGACACCCCCTCCGGGTGGGAGGTGACCACCCACGGCGGCAAACGCGGCACCGGCATCGACGCCGTCGAATGGGCCGTGCGCGGCGCCGAACTCGGTGTCGGCGAGATCCTGCTCAATTCGATGGACGCCGATGGCACCAAGGCCGGTTTCGACCTGTCGATGATCCGTGCCGTGCGGGCGGCGGTCACCGTCCCGGTGATCGCCAGCGGCGGCGCGGGCGCGGTCGAGCACTTCGCCCCGGCGGTGCACGCGGGCGCCGACGCGGTGCTCGCGGCCAGCGTGTTCCACTTCGGCGATCTGACCATCGGCCAGGTCAAGGATTCGATGCGGGCGGAGAAAATCGTCATCCGGTAGCGACTGGCGGAAATTCGCCGACCAGGAAGGCAGGTCGAAGCGGCGCGGTTGCATCGGGCATGACCATCGGAATCGCGCTGTCGCCGTTCGCCCTCGACGCCCCCGGCAACGCCGTGGACACGGCGGTGTCGCTGGGTGAGTCGGCGCTCGCCGCCGGAGTGTCGTCCGTGTGGTTCGGCCAGACGCTCAGCTACGACGCCATCGCGCTGGCCGGGATCGTCGGCCGCGCCGTGCCGGGACTCACGGTCGGCACGTCCGCGGTGCCGATCACGGCGCGTCATCCGCTACTGATCTCCAGCCAGGCGCAGACCGCGCAGGCGGCCACCGGCGGCCGGTTCACCCTCGGGCTCGGCCTGGGCGCGAAATTCCTCGCCGACCCGGTCTTCGGCGGCTCCTTCGACCGGCCGATCACCCGGCTGCGCGAGTTCCTCACCGCGCTGCGCACCGTGTTGCACACCGGCACGGTGGATTTCCACGGCGAAACGCTCACCGCCGCCACGCCGCTGCCCGCCGCGGTGGCCGGCGCACGGCCGCCGGTGCCGATCCTGGTGGCCGCCATGGGCCCGCAGGCTCTGCGCGTCACGGGTGAGCTGGCCGACGGCACCCTGCCCTTCCTGGTCGGCCCGAAGGCGCTGGCCGAGCACATCGTCGCACCACTCACCGCCGCGGCCGAGCGGGCCGCGCGGCCCGCACCCCGGATCACCGTCCTGGTGCCCGGCGTGATCACCGCCGACCTCGATGCCGCCCGTGCGGCCGCCGCTGCCCAGACGACGTTCTACGACGACATCCCCTCCTATGCGCGGGTGATCGAGCTGTCCGGTGCCTCGCGGGCGGCGGAACTGGTGGTGATCGGCGACGAGGACCTGATCGCGGCCCGCGTCGCGGAGTACTTCGCGGCGGGCGCGACGGAGGTCGTGTTCTCGCAGACCGATCTGACCACCCCGGAGGACCAGCGGCGCACCTGGGCGGTGCTCGGCGAACTCCAGCGCTCCCGGGTGGGCTGATCGTGCACTCCGGGCGCGCTCGGTCGAGGGCGACCTGTTACAACGGTGCTATGAGTCTCGACCCCGCCATCGCCGCCCGTCTCAAGCGCAACGACGCCGGATTGGTCTCCGCCGTCGCGCAGGAACGCACCACCGGTGATGTGCTGATGGTCGCGTGGATGGACGACGAGGCGCTGGCGCGCACGCTGGAAACCCGTAAGGCTACGTACTATTCGCGTTCCCGTCGGCAGTACTGGGTCAAGGGTGAGACGTCGGGCCACACCCAGTACGTGCACGAAGTACGACTCGACTGTGACGGCGACACGATCCTGTTGATCGTCGACCAAGAAGGAGCGGCCTGCCACACCGGCACGCACACCTGCTTCGACTCGGACGTGCTCCTGGCCGCGCGATCCTGAACCGGGGATGCGCTGAATGGCGCTGTCCGACGTTGTTCGTCTTCAGCCCGCGCATGGCCGCAGCGAAGGCGGAGGTACGTTCAGGTGCCTTTAGGTTGCTGGTCGTCCCGGCTCGCGGGCGTGAGTTCGCCGAGCCGGTCGAGTGCGTCGGCCAGCCGCTCGGCCAGCAGTTCGCCGAGTTCGGCGACCTGCGCCTTCTGCGCCTCGTCCAAGCCGTCGAAGACCAAGTGCCGCACGGCTTCCAGATATCCGGGTGCGGCCTCGACGACCTTCAGGTACCCGTCGTCGGTGAGTACGGCGTGCACGCCGCGCCGCCCCGCCGTCGCCGAACGCTGTGCCCAGCCCATGCGCTCCAATTTGGACACCACATGCGACAACCGCGATAGCGATGCATTTGCCTTGTGGGCAAGCTCACTCATCTGCAGGCGATGGCCCGGTTCCTCCGACAACAGCGTCAGTACCCAGTACTCGAAATGCGTCACGCCGGACTCGCGCTGCAGCTGGGTGTCCAGAGCTCCTGGCAGCCGCGTCATCAGCGCCACGATCGCACGCCACGCGCGTTGTTCGACCGGGTCGAGCCACTTCGTCACTGTGTGCCTTCTTTCAAGCCAAGTGACGTGGTTTTGTTCGTTGTCCTAGTGATTGTCGAAAATCTTGTGCACAGTCACCCGCGACATTGAGTTTGCCACGACTTCGCTCGACCGTCATAAAGATGCTGCATGACGTGAGTTCACTCACACGGGGCGCGGCGGCGTGTCCTCGGCCTCCGGTTTCGCCGGGTGGGTGCGCCGCCACCTGCGCAGCAGCAACAGCGCCACGGCGACGAGGAACAACAGCGTCGCGATGACGGCGCCGGTGAGCGCGGCGCCACGGAAGGCGGGCGCGTCGACATCCAAGACCCGCTGACCCGCGTGGGCGGCACTGCTGTTGCCCAGCACGATGGTCAGCGTCATCAGGTTGGGGATGGCGCACAGGATCGCGACCACCACGGCCGCTCCGGCCAGGAACCTGCCTGCCTTACGCCGCCACACCAGCACGGCGAACAGCAGCAGGAAAAGCGTGACGACGGTGCAGAATCCACCGTAGAACAGCCCCCAGCCGATGCCCTTGGTGAAGCTTCCGTGCACCATCGAGCCGACCCGCTGCGCCCACCAGCGCGGGACGAACGCGGACAGGACGAAATAGGAGACGACCAGCACCGCGAGAATCGCCGCGCCGACGATGATCCGCGTGCGCCAGACGGCTGCCGCGGGTTTGCGCTCGCCCGGCTGCACGTCGGTCGAAGTCATGCGTCCAGCCTAGGCCGCGCCGTCATCGGGAAGCAGCCACGGCGCGCGGATAATGCGTACCTCCGCCTTCGCTGCGGCCGTGCGCTCTGTGCGTACCTCCGCCTTCGCTGCGGCCGTGCGCTCTGTGCGTACCTCCGCCTTCGCTGCGGCCGTGCGCTCTGTGCGTACCTCCGCGTTCGCTGTGGCCGTGCGCGGATTGAGGACGGACTACGTCCGACAGCGCCATCTATGCGTACCTCCGCGTTTGCTGCGGCCATGCGAAGGGCTGATACGGACTGCCCGACAGCGCTCGTCTACCGGTTGCGCAGGTAGTTCAGTGCTTCGTCGGCGTGGACGGCGGCGCGCAGCTCGCCGGTGATGATCTTGCGGATGGTGCGGTCGGTGTCGATGACGAACGTTTGCCGCTTCACCGGTGCGAGTTTGCCCAGCAGCCCGCGCTTGACGCCGAACTTCGCGGCGACGGCGCCGTCGGCGTCGGAGAGCAACGGGTAGCCGAGGCGCTGTTTCTCGGCGAACCCGGCCTGGGTGTCCACGTTGTCGGTGCTGATGCCGACACAGGTGGCGCCGAGTGCGGCGAATTCGGCGGAGAGGTCGCGGAAGTGACAGGCCTCGGCCGTGCAGACGGGCGTGTTCGCCGCGGGAAAGAAGAAGAGGACCAGAGGGCCGTCCGCCAGCAGCGCGTCGAGCGAGCGGGAAGTGCCGGATTGATCGGGAAGCTCGAAATCAGGGGCGAGCTGTCCTTGCTGCATACCCGGGAACACTACCGCGCGGTCGGTCCAATCGGGTATTTCGTGCGCGCCGGACCTGGTGCTCGTGCCCGCCGTGCGCTGTCCGCGATCCGATCGCGGCGCCGGTCATCGGGCACGAGCCGAGGGGCAGGGCGGCTACGCGCCGATGAGCGCCGCCACCTCAGGGTTCTTGATCGCCATCACATCGAGGATGCCGTGGGCCCGCAGGAACGGCCTCAGCTCTTTGATGCGGTCGCTGTGGACGGCGTATTCGTCGGGGAAGCGGTTCTTGTCGAGGGACTCCAGTGCTTTGACGTAGGTGACGAAGGACGCGAGCGCGTTGGCCGGGGCGCTTTGCTGGTAGGCCGGATGACTCGTGCCTCCGGTGCGCGGGGCGTGCAGGCGCGGGACGCTGTGGTTCGGGATGTGCCGAGAACCCTCGGGCGCTACCGATTGCGAGGGGTACATCAGTTGTCTCCTCTCGAGATGGATACCGCATGCGACGTGGAACGCCGCGAGTGTAGTGAGCCTCGCCACACCTTCGGCGACCGCGTGGGAACCGGACGGTCGACCTGATTTGTCGGGTTTGTCGCGCCGGGTCGCCGCGTCGGCGGCACCGCTCACTCGCCGGCCGGTCCGGCCTGGGATGATGAGTACATGGCAGGCGCGTCCACTCCCACCACCACGACCCGCGAGCAGTTCCATCAGCTGGCCGCGGAGCACCGGGTGGTCCCGGTCACCCGAAAGGTCCTGGCGGACTCGGAGACTCCGCTGTCGGCCTACCGCAAACTCGCGGCCGACCGGGCGGGCACCTTCCTGTTCGAGTCCGCGGAGAACGGCCGGTCGTGGTCGCGCTGGTCGTTCATCGGCGCGGGCAGCCCCTCGGCGCTGACCGTCGTGGACGGCGAGGCGGCCTGGCTGGGCAACGTCCCGGCCGATGCGCCCTCCGGCGGCGATCCGCTGGTCGCGCTGCGCGAGACGCTGGAGCTGCTGCGCACCGAGCGGCTGCCCGGGCTGCCGCCGCTGACCGGCGGCATGGTCGGCTACCTCGGCTACGACGCGGTGCGCCGGATCGAGCGGCTGCCCGCCCTGGCGCTGGACGATTTGCGACTGCCGGAGATGGTGCTGCTGCTCGCCACCGACCTGGCCGCGTTCGACCATCACGAGGGCGCGATCACGCTGATCGCCAACGCGGTGAACTGGAACGGCACCGCCGAGCGCGTCGATGAGGCCTACGACGACGCGGTGGCCCGGCTGGACCGGATGACCGCCGCGCTCGGCGCCCCCGCCGACTCCACCGTGTCGGTGTTCGACCGGCCCGAGCCGCGATACCGGCGCAGGCGCACCACCGAGGAGTTCGGCGCGGGCGTGCGCCGCCTGGTCAAGGAGATCGAGGCGGGCGAAGCGTTCCAGGTGGTGCTGTCCCAGCGTTTCGAGATGGATTACGACGGTGCGCCGATCGATCTGTACCGGATGCTGCGCGCGTCGAATCCGAGCCCCTACATGTACCTGCTGCACATCCCGGACGGCGCGGGCGGCACCGCGTTCTCCATCGTCGGCTCCAGCCCGGAATCGCTGGTGACCGTGAAAGACGGTGTGGCGACGACACATCCGATCGCGGGCACCCGCTGGCGCGGCGTCACCGAGGAGGAGGACCTGCTGCTGGAGAAGGGCCTGCTCGCCGACGAGAAGGAGAACGCCGAGCACCTCATGCTCGTCGACCTCGGCCGCAACGACCTGGGCCGGGTGTGCGAGCCGGGCACCGTGCGGGTCACCGAGTACCGCCACATCGAGCGCTACAGCCATGTCATGCACCTCGTGTCGACGGTGTCCGGCCGGTTGGCGCCCGGACGGATCGCGCTGGACGCGGTGCGGGCGTGCTTCCCGGCGGGCACCCTGTCCGGCGCTCCCAAGGTGCGCGCGATGGAACTGATCGAGGAACTCGAGCCGACCCGGCGTGGCGTCTACGGCGGCGTCGTCGGGTACCTGGACTTCGCCGGTGACGCCGACACCGCCATCGCCATCCGCACCGCGCTGCTGAAGGACGGCACGGCCTACGTGCAGGCGGGTGCCGGCGTCGTCGCGGACTCCGACCCCGAGTACGAGGACGTGGAGTCCCGCAACAAGGCGATGGCGGTGCTCAAGGCGATCGCGGCGGCCGGAACGGTGCGGGCCTACGGTACGGAACCCGGCGCGGCGGACGGCGGCACGCGATGACGGCTGCCCATTCCGGAGACGAACCGGACCGAGCGCGAGAACCGACCCCGGACACCGCGGGGCCACAAGCCGTTTCAGCGGCCGACGGCTCGGCCGGACCGTTGAGTGCGGAAGGCCATTCGCGCCGCAACTACCCCGTCGCTCCAGTGGCGTTGCTCGCCCTCGCCGCCGCCGCGCTGTGGGCGTCGTCCCGGATGACCTGGGTGACGGTCACCTCGTCGGACGGTCTGACCCAGCCCCGCACCGATCATCTGAACGGCGGCGTGTGGTTCGGCGCGCTGACACCGCTGGCGCTGGTCCTGCTCGCCTCGATCGCGGCCGTGCTGGCCACCAAGGGCTGGTTGCGTCGCGTGGTCGGCGTGCTGATCGCGTTGGTCGCCGCGGTGGCCGCGGTGCCCGCGTTCGCGCTGCTGACCGATTCCGGCAAGACCGCCGAGCGGGCCGCGAAGCTCGCGGAGCTCCCGGCGCGCGCGCAGGTCGAGACGGCGACCACCTCGGCGTTCCCCGCCGTGCTCGCGCTGCTCGGCGCGATCGCCGCGTTCGGCGCGGGCGCGCTGCTGGCCCGCATGCCCGCCGAGACGGCGCGGCTGTCCGGCAAGTACGACAACCCGGTCTTCCGGCGCGCCGCCGCCACGGCGGAGGTCACGCAGCGGCGCGCGCAGTCCCCGGACGACCGGTCGGCACCTCAGCTGTCCGAGCGCGTGCTCTGGGACGCGCTGGACGCGGGCACCGACCCGACCGACGAACCGCAGGCCGGGCAGGTGTCCCCAGAAGATTCCGACCCGGGCGAGGCGGGCCGACGTGGCCGCTGAGCTGTCTCCGCGCGGCGGGTGTGGCGGGTGCCACCTTGCGCGGAGCCTTTCCGCATGGTTCAACCCCAGCCCCGGCGCGAACGCGCCCGGTAGGTCCATTTATTCTTTGACAGCATCGGTGAGACAGCGCCTGGGGGGATTCTCAGGTAGCAAGTCCGTCTCCCCAGAAAGGATTCGAGCCAGATGACGGTACTCGACTCGATTCTCGACGGGGTCCGCGCGGATGTGGCCGCTCGGGAAGCCCTGCTGGACTTCCAGGCGGTCAAGGCGGCCGCCGCGGCGGCCCCCGCGCCGCTGGACGCCCGCGCGGCGCTGCTCGAGGACGGCATCGGCGTGATCGCCGAGGTCAAGCGAGCAAGTCCGTCCAAGGGCGAGCTGGCGGACATCCCGGACCCGGCGAGTCTGGCCAAGGCCTACGAGGACGGTGGCGCGCGGATCATCAGCGTGCTCACCGAGGGCCGCCGCTTCAACGGGTCGCTGGACGACCTGGACGCGGTCCGCGCCACGGTGAGCATCCCGATCCTGCGCAAGGACTTCGTCGTCGGCCCGTACCAGATCCACGAGGCGCGCGCGCACGGCGCGGACGTCATCCTGCTGATCGTCGCGGCGCTGGAACAGGACGTGCTGTCCTCCCTGATCGACCGCACCGAGTCGCTGGGCATGACCGCGCTGGTCGAGGTGCACACCGAGGAGGAGGCCGACCGCGCGCTGGAGGCGGGCGCGTCGGTGATCGGCGTCAACGCCCGCAACCTCAAGACGCTCGAGGTCGACCGCGACGTGTTCGCGCGGATCGCGCCCGGATTGCCCACCGAGGTCATCCGGATCGCCGAGTCCGGCATCCGCGGCACCGCCGACCTGCTGGCCTACGCCGGCGCGGGCGCGGACGCCGTGCTCGTCGGCGAGGGGTTGGTGACCAGTGGCGACCCCCGCGCGGCGGTCTCCGAACTGGTGACCGCGGGCACCCACCCGTCCTGCCCGAAGCCGGCACGGCGGGGTCGGTGACCGGCGTGGCGGCGGTACCTCAGGCCAGCGACGGCGTCGCCCAGCGCAGCGGCCACGAGCCCGACGTGGGCGGGCACTTCGGCGTCTACGGCGGCAGGCACGTGCCGGAAGCGCTGATGGCCGTCATCGAGGAGGTCACCGCCGAGTACGAGAAGTCCCGGCTCGACGACTCCTTCCTCAACGAACTCGATCGGCTGCAGCGCGACTACACCGGCCGCCCGTCGCCGGTGTTCGAGTGCAAGCGGCTGTCCGAGCACGCGGGCGGCGCCCGCATCCTGCTCAAGCGCGAAGACCTCAACCACACCGGCTCGCACAAGATCAACAATGTGCTCGGCCAGGCGCTGCTCGCCAAGCGTATGGGCAAGACCAGGGTGATCGCGGAGACCGGCGCGGGCCAGCACGGCGTCGCCACGGCGACCGCCTGCGCGCTGCTCGGCCTGGACTGCGTCGTCTACATGGGCGCGGTCGACACCGCGCGCCAGGCGCTCAACGTGGCCAGGATGCGCCTGCTCGGCGCCGAGGTGATCTCGGTGACCTCCGGTTCGCAGACGCTCAAGGACGCCATCAACGAGGCGCTGCGCGACTGGGTGACCAACGCCGACGACACCTACTACTGCTTCGGCACCGCCGCGGGCCCGCACCCGTTCCCGATGCTGGTGCGCGATTTCCAGCGCATCATCGGCCTGGAGGCCCGCGCACAGGTGCAAGCCACCACCGGCCGGTTGCCCGACGCGGTCGTCGCCTGCGTCGGCGGCGGATCCAACGCCATCGGCATCTTCCACGCGTTCCTCGACGACTCCGACGTCCGGCTGATCGGTTACGAAGCGGCCGGTGACGGCGTCGACACCGGCAGGCACGCGGCCACGTTCACCGGCGGGACGCCGGGAGCGTTCCAGGGCGCCTACTCGTACCTGCTGCAGGACGAGGACGGCCAGACCATCGAGTCGCATTCGATCTCGGCGGGCCTGGACTATCCGGGCGTCGGACCCGAGCACGCCTACCTCAAGGACGTCGGCCGCGCCGAATACCGGCCGATCACCGACACCGAGGCGATGGACGCCCTGCTGCTGCTCAGTCGCAAGGAGGGCATCATCCCCGCGATCGAGTCGGCGCACGCGGTGGCAGGCGCCCTGCAACTGGGCAAGGAACTCGGCGAGGGCGCGATCATCCTGGTGAACCTCTCCGGCCGGGGCGACAAGGACATGGACACGGCAGCGCGGTGGTTCGGGCTGTTCGACGAGCCGAAGGAGGAGGGCCGGTGAGCCAGCAGTCCCGCTTGGCGAACACCTTCGCCGCCTGCCGAGCCGAGGGTCGCGCGGCACTGATCGGCTACCTGCCCGCGGGCTACCCCGACCTGGCCGGTTCGATCGAGGTCGTGCGCGCGATGGTCGAAGCCGGATGCGACATCGTCGAGGTCGGCGTCGCCTACTCCGATCCCGTGATGGACGGCCCGACCATCCAGGCCGCCGCCGAACAGGCGCTGCGCGGCGGAGTGCGGGTGCGTGACGTGTTCTCGGTGGTCGAGGCGATCACCGGAGCCGGAGGCAAGGCCGTCGTGATGAGCTACTGGAATCCCGTGCTCCAGTACGGCGTGGATCGCTTCGCGCGGGATCTGGCCGCCGCGGGCGGGGCGGGCATCATCACCCCGAACCTGATTCCGGAAGAGGCCGACGACTGGTTCATCGCCTCGTCCACGCACAACCTGGACCGCATCTTCCTGGTCGCGCCGTCGTCCACCGAGGAACGCCTGGTGAAGACGCTCGAGGCCAGTCGCGGCTTCGTCTACGCGGCCTCGACCATGGGCGTGACCGGCGCGCGGGACGTGGTGTCCTCGGCCGCACCCGCCCTGTGCGCGCGGATCCGGGCCCACTCCGACATCCCGATCGGCGTCGGCCTCGGCGTCCGCTCGGGCGTGCAGGCCGCCGAGATCGCGTCCTACTCCGACGGCGTCATCGTCGGCTCGGCGCTGGTGAGCGCGGCGGGCCGAGGGCTGGACGCGGTGCGAGCACTCACCGCGGAACTGGCCGAAGGCGTGCGGTCGGCGACCGTCGCGTCCTAGCAACCGCTCGGAGTCCAGCGCAGCGCACGGTTCCGCAGCCCGTTCGACGGGCTCCGACCTTCCGACGTCGACCCGGTAGCGGCCGAATCGCCATGATCAGGGATCGGCCGATCGGGCTCGGCTCGGGCGTCTTGGGCGAACCTCGACGCGGCGAGGGCGGTGCGGTGGTGGCGGGCCGGTCGAGCATCTCCGCTACGGTGGCCCCGTGACGTTACGAGTCCTCGCAGACAGTGTCCTGGCCGACGGCGGCGTCAGCGGCGCCGTGCTGGCCTACATCCCCAGCCCCGCGCGCGGCGTCTGGCAGCTCGGTCCGTTCCCGCTGCGGGCGTATGCCCTGTGCATCATCCTCGGCATCATCGTCGCGATCTGGTGGGGCGAACGGCGCTGGCGCGCTCGCGGCGGCCAGCCCGGCGCGATCCTGGACGTCGCGATGTTCGCGGTGCCGTTCGGCCTGGTCGGCGGCAGGCTCTACCACGTGGCCACCGACTGGCAGAAATACTTCGGCGCGGGCGGGCACCCGGTCGACGCGCTGAAGATCTACCAAGGCGGGCTCGGCATCTGGGGTGCGGTGCTGCTGGGCGGCATCGGAGCGTGGATCGGCTGCCGGGTATACAAGATCCCGTTGCCCGCTCTGGGTGACGCGGTCGCGCCGCCGATCCTGCTGGCGCAGGCCATCGGCAGGCTCGGCAACTACTTCAACCAAGAGCTCTACGGGCGCGAGACCGACCTGCCGTGGGGCCTGGAGATCTACCGGCGGGTGGGCGACGACGGTCAGCTCGACATGATGAACGGCGCCTCCACCGGCGTGGTCGAAAAGATCGTGCACCCCACCTTCCTGTACGAGCTGCTGTGGAACCTGCTGGTCGTCGTGCTGCTGGTGTACGTGGACCGACGTTTCCGGATCGGTCACGGACGCCTGTTCGCCCTGTATGTCGCCGGCTACTGCTTCGGACGGTTCTTCGTCGAACTGATGCGCGCCGACGAGGCGACGAAGATCGCGGGCATCCGGATCAACTCGTTCACCTCCGCCCTCGTGTTCCTGGCCGCGATCGCCTACTTCGTGTTCGCCACCAAGGGGCGCGAGACGCCCGAGCAGCTGCAACCCGGCGCGACCCCCCGGCCGTGGCCGTGGCAGATCCGCGCGCTGCGTGCCGCCGCAGCGGCGCCGACCGAGAAGGCCTCGGGTACCGGCGAATTCGAGAAGGCCGGGTCCGCCGCCGACGCGGCCGAGACCGGGACGTCCGCTGCCGAGCTGGACGGGCATCGCGAGGGCTCCGAAAGCGGTTCGGAGAAAACGAATTCCGGCACGGCCGCGTCGGACAAGGGCTGACCGCCGCCGGTCGCCGCGACGGCCCGATCCGTCGCGGGCTGCCATCGACTCTCCTCCGCGGCAACGATCGTGCGATCCGCCGCGATAACCACTGGTAGCGCCGAACGCTCCGGGGGCGACAACCCGGTCGTTCCCGGTGACAATGACTCGTGATCGTGACGAGCCGCGGTTCGGCGATCCAGCGAGGCCGGGGGCCGACAAGAGGGTGCCCGCACTAATGAGGAGGACATGAGTGACCGACCCTTACCAGCAGAATCCGGGCGCCGGGGGCCCGCAGTACGGCCCGCCGGGTACCGGCCCTGACCTGACCAAGCCGCTGGAGGAGCAGAGCCAGCCGCAGTACAGTCCGCCGTCGGACCCCTACAACCAGCAGGCGCAGTACGGCCAGCCCGTCGGCGGCTACGGCCAGCAGCCGGGCGGCTACCCGCAGGCGCCGTACCCGGTCGGCCCGCAGGGCTATAACCCGAACGACCCGGAGGCGCCCTGGGGCCGCGACCCGTTCGGTGTTCCGCTGTCGGACAAGCAGAAGCTGGTCGCGGGTCTGCTGCAGATCTTCCTCGGCAGTTTCGGCGTCGGCCGTTTCTATCTCGGATACAACGGCCTTGGCATCGCCCAGTTGGTGGTCACGATCCTGACCTGTGGTCTCGGCGGCATCTGGGGTCTCATCGACGGCGTCATGATCTTGGTCGGCAAGGTTCCCGATTCACAGGGCCGTCCGCTGCGCGACTGACCGCCGCGGTATCGACTATGCCGGGAGGTGGGGATACCCGCCTCCCGGTCGTTCGGGCGAAATCAATGAGCACAACCTTTTCGAGCGTGGTGATCGCGATACTGTCGCGCGCACGGATCCGGGCGTAGCATGACCGGACTCGCGTGCCGTGTGTGGAGTTCCACGCACCGAAGAGAGGATTTCCGTGCGTCGCAAGCTGTTCGCCGCCGCCATGCTCGCCATCGTCGCCGCTACCGGACTGAGCGGGTGCGGTGACAGCGACCCGAATGTTCTGAAGGTCGGCACCGAGGGCACCTACGCTCCCTTCAGTTTCCAAGGCTCCGACGGCAAACTCACCGGTTATGACGTGGAGGTGATCCGGGCGGTCGGCGACAAACTCGGCAAGAAAGTCGAGTTCGTGCAGACGCCGTGGGACGCCATCTTCGCGGGCCTGGAATCCAAGCGCTTCGATCTGGTGGCCAACCAGGTGACCGTGAACGACGAGCGCGCGGTCAAGTACGCGCTGTCGGCGCCCTACACCACATCGGCGGGCGTGATCGTCACCCGCGCCGACAACAATGCCGTCACCGGCCTCGCCGATCTCAACGGGAAGACCTGCGCGCAGTCGGCCACCAGCAACTGGAGCAAGGTCGCCACCGACGCGGGTGCGAAGGTCGAGGCCGTAGAGGGCTTCGTACAGGCCATCCAGCTGCTGAAGAACGGCCGCGTGGACGCCACCGTCAACGACAACCTCGCCGTCGCCGAATACACCAAGAAGACCGGCGACACCAGCGTGAAGATCGCGGGCCGGACCGGATCGGTGAGCAAGCAGGCGTTCGCCGCGCGCAAGGGCGAGGCGCTGATCACCGACGTGGACAATGCGCTGAACCAGCTGCGCGCCGACGGCACCTTGGCGAAGATCTCCGAGAAGTATTTCGGGACAGACGTCAGCCAGTAGCCGACATCGTTCATGGACGCCGCCACCCGGGACCTCATCTGGCACAACCTGTGGCCGATGCTGCAGGCCACCGTCACCAAGACCCTTCCGCTCACCGCCGTCAGCTTCGCCATCGGCCTGGCGCTCGCGTTGTTCGTCGCGCTGGCCAGGATGTCGCCTGTGCGGCCGCTGTCGGCGGCGGCCCGCTTCTACATCTCGATCATTCGCGGCACACCGCTGCTGGTGCAGCTGTTCATCGTGTTCTACGCGCTGCCGCAGTTCGACATCGTGATCGACCCCTTTCCCGCCGCGGTGATCGCGTTCAGCCTCAACGTCGGCGGATACGCGGCCGAGGTGGTGCGCGCCGCCATCCTCAGCGTCGCCACGGGACAGTGGGAGGCGGCGCAGGCGCTCGGCATGTCGTATCCGATGATGCTGCGGCTGATCATCCTGCCGCAGGCCGCGCGCATCGCCGTGCCGCCGCTGTCGAACACCTTGATCTCCTTGGTGAAGGACACCTCGCTGGCCTCCACCATCCTGGTGACCGAGCTGCTGCGCGTCGCCCAGCTCGCCGCCGCCCCCACTTTCGACTTCTTCGCGCTCTACGGGGTCGCGGCGCTGTACTACTGGGTGATCTGCCTCATCCTCGGGTTCGGGCAGACCCGGCTGGAAACGAGGTTGGCCCGTCATGTCGCTCGCTGAATATCCGTTTGTACCTGCTATGGAGCTGTCGTTCATTTTTTTCACCAAGGATTCACCATGGCCACGGCGGGACCTGCCCACCGAGCGGGACTAGGCTCTACCCGTGATGCGACGGACGAAGATTGTGTGCACGCTCGGACCGGCCACTGCCACCGAGGACCGTATCCGCGAACTCGTCGAGAGCGGCATGGACGTGGCTCGGCTGAACTTCAGCCATGGCGAGCACGCTGACCATGCCGAGAACTACAAGAAGGTGCGTCAGGCCTCCGACCACCTCGGCCGGGCGGTCGGCATTCTCGCCGACCTGCAGGGGCCCAAGATCCGCCTCGGCCGCTTCCTGGAAGGCAGGACCGTTTGGGCGACGGGTGAAGAGGTCCGCATCACCGTCGACGACATCGACGGGACCCATGACCGCGTGTCCACCACCTACAAGGAACTCGCGCAGGACGCCAAGCCCGGCGATCGCCTGCTGGTCGACGACGGCAAGGTCGGCCTCATCGTCACCCGCGTCGATGGCAACGACGTGGTCTGCCGGGTCACCGAGGGTGGGCCGGTCTCCAACAACAAGGGCGTGTCGCTGCCGGGCATGGACGTGTCGGTCCCCGCGCTCTCGGAGAAGGACATCGAGGACCTGGAGTTCGCGCTGAAGCTCGGCGTGGACTTCATCGCGTTGTCGTTCGTGCGGTCCCCGTCCGATGTCGAGCTGGTGCACGACGTGATGGACCGGGTGGGCCGCCGGGTTCCGGTGATCGGCAAGCTGGAGAAGCCGGAGGCGATCGACAACCTGGAGGCCGTCGTCTTGGCCTTCGACGCGGTCATGGTCGCGCGCGGCGACCTCGGTGTCGAGCTGCCGCTGGAGCAGGTGCCGATCGTGCAGAAGCGCGCCATCCAGATGGCTCGCGAGAACGCCAAGCCGGTCATCGTCGCCACGCAGATGCTGGAATCGATGATCGAGAACTCCCGCCCCACCCGTGCCGAGGCCTCCGACGTGGCGAACGCGGTGCTCGACGGCGCCGACGCGGTGATGCTGTCGGGTGAGACCTCGGTGGGCAAATACCCGATCGAGACGGTGCGCACGATGGCGCGCATCGTGCACGCGGTGGAGACCGAGTCGACCCGGGTGCCGCCGCTGACCCACGTGCCGCGCACCAAGCGCGGCGTGATCTCCTACGCCGCCCGCGACATCGGCGAGCGGCTCAACGCCAAGGCGCTGGTCGCGTTCACCCAGTCGGGCGACACGGTGCGCCGCCTGGCCCGCCTGCACACCCCGCTGCCGCTGCTGGCGTTCACTCCGCTGCCGGAGGTCCGCAGCCAGCTGGCGCTGACCTGGGGCACCGAGACGTTCATCGTGCCGACCGTGAGCAGCACCGACGCGATGATCCACCAGGTGGATGTAGCACTTCTGTCGATGGAGCGATACCAGAAGGGTGACCTGGTGGTCATCGTGGCCGGGTCGCCGCCCGGTACCGTCGGTTCCACCAACCTGATCCACGTTCACCGAATCGGTGAGGAGGACCATTAGTGAGTGCTTCCCTGAGCAGCCCCGTCGACGTCGCGGACGGCACGCAGCGTTCCGACCTGGATGTGCTGCTTGCCCTGCTCGATCTCGAGCAGATGGACGAGGACGTGTTCGTCGGCCAGCACCCGGAGAAGGTGTGGAGCCGTACCTTCGGCGGTCAGCTCGTCTCGCAGGCGATCATCGCTGCGGGCCGCACGGTCGGCGACCGGCCGGTGCACGCGGTCAACGCGCATTTCGTGCGCGGCGGCGATGTGAAGAAGCCGATCGAGTACCGGGTGGACCGTCATCGCGACGGCCGGGCGTTCGCCAACCGCACGGTCACCGCCAGCCAGGACGGCCAGGAGCTGTTCGTCATGCTCGCCGCGTTCCAGGACTGGGGCACGGGACTCGAGCACGCGCACGCCCAGCCGGAGGTGCCGGACCCGGAGACGCTGCCGCGGGTCGAGGAGAGCTTCGAAGGCTTGGAGGACAAGCTGGAGATGTTCGTCAAGGCGCCGCATCCGATCGACATGCGCTACACCAACGATCCGGCGTGGATTCTGAAGGGCACGGGGGAGCGGCTCAACCACAACCGGGTGTGGATGCGCGCGGACGGCAGGCTGCCCGACGATCCGCTGATCCATGTGGCGACGCTGGGCTACTCGTCCGACACCACGGTGCTGGACTCGATCATCACCACCCATGGGCTGTCATGGGGTCTGGACCGCATCGTCGCGGCCACGGTCAACCATTCGATCTGGTTCCACCGCCCGTTCCGTTTCGACGAGTGGGCGCTGTATTGCACCGAATCGCCGGTGGCCGCGGGCTCCCGTGGCCTGGCGACCGGCCGCTTCTACTCCCGCAGCGGCGATCTGCTGGCCACCACGGTGCAAGAGGGACTCATCCGCCACTTCCCCGCGCGGCGCTGAGGTCCGGGGTTACAGCAATTCGAGATCGCGATCGATGTCGAGATCGACGTCGGTGCGTTGCGACGCGCGGATCGAGACCGGGATATCCGCTCCCGGCTCGGTTCGCGCCAGCCCTGAGATGCGCTGCAATAGTTGGCGTTCCAGTGTGGCCATGTGGTCGTCGGTCAACTGGTCGGGTACGCCGACCAGACTGAGCGCGATCTCGTAGGTGCCGCGACGGTCCGAGCGGTCGCCGGGCCGGTCCGCGGGGCAGCGGCTCTCGAGGGCCGCGTGGGCCGGGTCGTCCGCGTCGACCGGCAGGGTGAAGCGCCAGGCGAACACGTCCCGGTCGGTGAGGTGGTCGTCGACCACCTCGCGCACGGTGTCGACGACGCGTTCGAGAGTTTCCGGTGTCACATAAACATGGAGCGAAACATCCGAAATGCGTTTCGGCATGTCTGATTCCTGTCCTGTGTCGAACCAGCAACGGCGGAGAGTGTTGTCCGGCGGGAGTTTAGTGCGTCGGATGCGGAAATGAACACAGCCCGTTGATAACAGGTTCGATACGCGACGGCTCCGTGCGCTGTCGTGTGCGGTTTTCGCCGGCGGTCACCGGGTGCGTTGGGCGGCGAGGAATGTCGCCAGCGGCGCCGGTGCGCCGCCGGGGCGGATCACCAGTCCACGGCGCTCGTCGTGTGGCCAGCGCGGCTGCTCGTGCGGGGCGAGCGCCAGCAGCAGCGGCACCAGCGCCTCGGCGATGCGGTCGCCGACCTCGCAGAACGCCTGGGGGGACAGCCCGACCGGATCGGCGATGTTCTCCCGGCCGACCAGCGACAGATCGTTGCGTGCCCGGTGCAATTCGGCGACCGTGCGCGCGCCGGTGACGTGCGCGATGCGATGGGCCTCCAGCAGCGTGAAGGTGCGCGCTCCGGCACCGAAGGCCAGGTCGACCACCTGGTCGCGGATCTGCTCGGTCATCGTGAGCACCAGGTCGGCCTTGTCGACCAGCTCCGGTTTCAGGCGACGTGCCCGGAAGTTGCTCGCGTCGGCGCCGAGCCCGGTGATGGTCTGCGCGGCCAGTGGCTCGACGGGAAATCCCACCAGCGCACGGGTTCCCGCGCTTTCGGCGGTGAGGTAGGGGAGATCGTGTTCGACCGCGAGGGCGCGCGTGAGCCGCTCGGCGATCACCGAACGGCAAACGTTGCCGTTGCAGACGAACAAGACGTGCATACCGATAACGATAAACGGCGCGGAGACTATCAGAAGGGCATGAGTCGTTAGTCCCACATATGGGAACAACATATTCATCTGCTCGTAGTGCGCCGTACACGAAGTACGCCGCTTCCGGCCTCTGGCCTGCGACGTACGTCACTGCGACGAGTGGTGCCGTTCGATTCTCCTCATGGCTGTACCTCGGCGCGCACGCATTCAAACGCTGCATTGTGATTGCTTCGTGATATGACAGCGCGCGCAGGCTACTCGGATTCGCTGCCGTAGTAGACGTTTTCGCTCACCACGGGCTCGGCATCGGCGGGTCTGCCCTGAACACGTCCGCGAGTGGAGAACCGGTGACCGCGAGAGGCGACGACGGGTGCGAAGCGCGCGAGTCCGCTCGCTGGGTCCATGTCGTCGTACATGGCGTCGATGCCGCCGCGGGCGAAGTAGGCCTCGTGCCAGAAGCCGGTCCCGCCGGAGTCGCGCAGGAACTTCTGCCACCAGTCCCGGTGTGGCGCCGTCCGCGTCCAGGCTTCGAGGCTGTCGAGATCGCGCCAGTACTGCCGCGCGCCCCAGTGCGGCGGGAACAGCGCCCACACGAGATCTTCGTGCAGCAGCAACCCGTCCGGACGATCCTTGTGCGAGCGATAGAGTTTCGGCCCCAGCCCGAGCAGCCGCAGCATCCCCCGAGGCCGCCGCACCCGCATGCCGATATAGATGACCACCAGATCCGGATACTCCGACAGATCCACGGTGGTCCTGTTCACTCGCATTGCATACCTCCGCTGGCCCGGATGTCGAATGCCGCCATACGGGACAACGATTCGACACTCGGATCGGTTCGATGAGGACGCATGCTCGCCTTCCGCGATAGCGCCCCGGCCGTCGAGTACCCGTTGCCATCTGCTGGTACACGGTTGGCTGCGACAGTGGCCAGGGCGTATCGATCACGGCTTCGGCGGGTGTCGGCGGTAGCCATCGCAGACACCGGCCGGTGTCAGAGTTCCAGTAGCCGGGCGAGGGTTCCGCCGAGGACGCGTTCCCGCACTTCGCCCGAAGCGGTGACGCGTTCCACCGTGGCGCGGGCCAGGAAGGGGTCGCCGTAGGGGGCGTCCGAGCCGAACAGAGTGCGGTCGGGAATCTCGTCGATCGCGAGCCGAACAGCGAATATGACGTTGGCGGTGGAGAGTTCGAGGTACATGTTCGGGATTTCACGGACCAATTCGATGGCCGACAGCCAGTTGAGCCCGCCCATCTGGCTGATGATCAGTGGAACGGTCGAATGCCGACGTGCGAGGTCCGCCAGAGTTCTCAAGTCCCGGGCCGTGGTCGGGGCGAATCCATGGACCGCCACCGGCAGGCCCCCGTGGTCGGCGGCGGCTCGCAGAACCGGTTCGATCCGCGCCGCGTCGTCGGGCTGTGGTGTCAGTTCGCCGATGCCGCGCAGGCCTCGGCCGACCACCTCGCGATACACGTACTCGGCGATCTCCGACGCGGGCAGATCGAGCCGCACCGTGCCGAAGCCGATGAAGCGATCGGGATATGCCGCGAGCGCCGCGTCGAGTTCCTGCCACGCCAGGCGGTAGCTGTCGGCGTCCTTCCCGCGCCCGTCGAGGGCGGCGGTCAAAGCGCTCATCTCGTTTCGGAGCGACACGAGATCGGTCGCCCGTTCCGGATGCGGACGCGTGGCGAACAGCACCGCCCGGTCCACTCCGGCTTCGTCCATGAGTTCGATATGAGTCCGCACCGGGTCGTGAACATGGCTGTGCGCGTCGATGATCAAGGGGTGCCTCCCGTGGAGTTCGAGGAATAGGGCCGCGGGTGCAGTGTTGAAGGTTGACGCAGTGCAAGGTCAAGAGATCGGGAGTGAAGTCGCTGATGTTGATCGGAGAACTGGCCGAACGCACCGGCGCCAGTGAACGTCAGCTGCGCTACTACGAACATGCCGGCTTGCTCACACCGCAGCGGCAGGCCAATGGGTACCGCGACTACGACCGCAGCGCGGAGCGGACCGTCCGGCAGATCCAGGCCCTACTGGCCGCGGGCCTGTCGACGCGCTTGGTTCGACAAGTGCTGCCCTGCGCTCTGGACGAGGGCTCCCTGCGCCCTTGCCCCGGGGTACTGGACAAGCTGCGCACCCAGCTGGTTCAGCTCGATCACCGCGCGACCGAGCTGGCGCAGGCCAGGGAAACCCTTCGCGGGGTGATCAGAACCGCCGAAGACGCCGAAGCGCGGCGACCACGGCCGACGCCGCGGCAGCCGGCGATGCCGGACGTTTAGGCGGAGGCGTGGCCGTGGCATCACGTGGTGTGGCACCGCGCGTGCGCTCGGCGGGGGCCGCGTGACGGGATCAGGCGCGGCAATCGCAGAAATTGCGTTCTACCTTGGTGCCGAGTGTGGGACTCGAACCCACACGTCCTTTCGGACAACGGTTTTTGAGGTTGTCACTCTCGACGTTTGTAAGAATTGGTCGGAGTTGACGGCAGTAGCGGTACCGGCGTGACCTGGGGATTCTGTCGTTGGGATCGTTGGTTGGGTCCGGTGCCCTTGCGTAGAACTGCGGACTGATTCCGGACTCGCTTCGGCATGTCTGGTGACTTTTCTTTCCCCTGCTTCCTCATACTTGCCGCCCTCAGCGGAACTCGGTCGTGTCAAGGGCGCTCTCTCCCTTGACTCGTCCGAGTGGAGCGAGACAATCGGCGTATGAGGAGGCAGGGAACTCCCACGTGATCCACTTCGGGTCCGTGGGCTTCGTTGTTTCTGGAACAACCGGGGAAGGGGGCCGAAGCCCCCTCTGGGTCAGTACGGGTAGTGGTCGAGCATCTCGAGGTTGCGGCGGTACTGGGTGTTGCACGGGGTGCAGTGCCAGATGACCTCGTCCTGCGGGCCGTACTTGGAGGTGAACGGGACGTCGGCGGGGTTGTCGCATCCGCGGAGCTGGCAGGTGGTGGGCTTGGTGGTCATCTCGCGGGTTCCTCTCCGGTTGGGGTGGTCTGGCTGAGGGCGTCTCGATCACGGCTCCGGTGGGTGTCAAGAGTGGCGCCAGCCATCACGGAGTGACGCCGTAGGCGCTCTTGATGCCCGCTGGTGGCGTGATAGCCCTCGGATCAGTCAGACCGCCACGGCCGGGGAGGAACTGGTGACCGGGCGAGCCCTGTCGGCTGGATGCGGTGACCTCGTTCGTGGAATTCGGGGACCTCGGCGGGACCACAGCCGGTGGACTGGGCAGAGTGCCGGCCGATT
>NZ_JBSGEZ010000055.1:0-50412 GCF_053603155.1 Nocardia sp. NPDC004260
GCCTACGACCCCGCCCGACACGGCGGCGCCCAAACCCTGCAACCACAACCGGTCGCTACTTCTGCGGTATGAGGTTGACATAGGGAGTGTCATGGTCCGAGCGTAGGCCGCGGCGGTCACCCGCGGCGCTCGATGAGCACGGCCAGTCCGTCGAGAATGCGCTCGATGCCGAACTTCAGCGCGCCGTCCCCGCCCGCGACCGCCCCGCCCTCCGCGAACGCGGCGGCCGCGGCCGGATACCGCTCGGCCGCGGCGGCCACCATTTCGGCGAACTGAGCCGCTATCTGCTTCTCGAATTCGTCGGCGTCCGCCACTCGCACCTGCTGCGCCAGGCTGCGGGCATGCCCGGTCAGCAGGACGATCGTGTCCAGCCGTTCGGCGGCGGTGAGCCCGGTCCCGGCGAGCGCGCCGAGCGCGGACTCCATCCACGCGACCTCATTAGGGCCGACCGGCCGCAAACCCACCGACACCTCCATCGACCAGGGGTGGGCGCTGAAGCGCGCGTAGATCGTCTCGCACCACACGCGCAGCAGGTCGCGCCAGTCGTTCTCCGACGCCTCCTCGCCCGCGCTCAGTTCCGGCGGCGCGCCCAGCGCCGTGTCCAGCATCAGCGCGACGAGTTCGGCCTTGCCCGGCACGTAGCGGTACAGCGACATCTTCGTGAAGCCGAGGCGCTCGGCCAGCCGCTGCATGGACAGGTTCGCCAGCCCGTCGGCGTCGGCCAGCGCGATGGCCTCCGCGACGATCCGCTCCAGCGACAGCGCGGGCTTCGGTCCGCGCTTGGGCCGCTGACCGGTACCCCAGAGCAGTTCCAGTGTGGTCGGTGTCGGCATGCCCGAAATCCTTCCGGAGAACGTCTTGACGTGAAACTGTGTCTACCATACGCTAATCAGCGTCCATCGGATACAGTTTCCGTCGGACGCAAATTTGAGACGAGGAGAAATCATGCGCAACACCACCGTGCTCATCTCCGGCGCGAGCGTCGCCGGTCCCGCGCTGGCCTACTGGCTGCACCGCTACGGCTTCGCGGTCACCGTCGTCGAGCGCGCTCCGGCGCTGCGCCCTGGCGGTCAGGCGATCGACTTCAAGGGCAGCACCCAACGCACCGTGCTGGAACGGATGGGCGTACTGGACGACATCGAGCAGCGCAAGACGGGCACGACCGACACCGTTTTCGTGGACGAGCGGGGCGCCGAGCTGGCGCTGATGTCGGGTGATTTCACCGGCGGCGATGTGGAGATCCTGCGCGGCGACCTGGCCGAGATCTTCTACCGGCGCACCGCCGACCATTGCGAATACCTGTTCGGCGATTCGATCACCGCGCTCACCGAGACCTCCGCCGGCGTGCACGTCGAGTTCGAGCACGCGCCCGCCCGCACCTTCGATCTGGTCTTCGGCGCCGACGGCATCCACTCCCGGGTTCGCAGGCTGGCGTTCGGTCCCGAGCGGGACTTCGTGAAGCACCTGGGCTACTACTACGCCGTCGCCGGCGCCAGCCCGTGGAGCGGCAAGACCACCGGACCGCGCGAGCGGGTGGTCGCCCGCGGCCACAACGCTCCCGGCCGACTCGCGGTCAGCGGCGGACCGAAGGCGCAGCAGATGTACATGTTCGCCGCGCCCGAGCTCGACTACGCCCGCGACGACAGCGCCGCTCAGCAGCGCATCCTCGCCGAGACCTTCGCCGGAGTCGGGTGGGAAGTGCCGCGAATGCTCGCCGAGCTCACCGAATTCGACGACTTCTACATGGATTCGATCAGCCAGGTCCAGATGCCCGACGGTTACACCAAGGGACGTGTCGCGCTGGTCGGCGACTCCGGGTACGGGAACACCCTCGGCGGCTTCGGCACCGGGCTCGCAGTGGTCGGCGCGTACGTCATCGCGGGGGAACTGGCCTTGGCGGGCGGCGACCATACTGTCGCCTTCGCTCGCTACGACGAGCACATGAAGCGCTACGCGAAGATTGCGGGCAACAGCAACGCCGGTCGCTTCCTGGCCCCGAAGACCGCGCGGGGCATCAAGATGCGCAACTGGTTCCTCGGTTCCCGGATGTTCGCGCTGATGGCGAAATTCGGCGACAACGCCGCCAACGACATCGATCTGCAGGACTACCCCGCGCTGGTCGCCGCTGCGAACGCGCGCTGACCGCTCGTCAGCGGCCTTGACAGCGATCGGCCCTGCCACACCCGCAGGGGCCCGGCACAACATCCCAGTTGGGAACCGTCGCGCGGCCGACGACGAGCGGCGCGACGGGGCGACCCGAGGATTCGGCTGTGTTTCGATGGAACCGGAGCGAGACGGGTTGCGTCTATAAGGTCAGACGGCACTGACGGAAGGGGCGGCGATGGCGGACAGCCCGTTTCCCGGGTACATCGAAGCTGCGAAAACCGGGGCGTTGCGGGTGCGGATGGACCCGCAAGCGTTCGTGGAGATCGACCGGGCCTGCCAGGAGTTGATCGACACGCTCGTCGCGGCACAAACCGACGCGCGCGAGCTCGGTGAGCGGCAGCACTGGGGGCTGGGCGAAGAGAATCCGATGCTGACCTCCGCCCTCGAACTGGTGCGGCTGTTCCGCGAAAAGGCCTTCGGTGGCCCGAACAACGCCTTCGACACCCTCACCGAGTACATCTCCGTGGCGCAAGAGATCAAATCCATGTTCGAAGCCATCCGCGACGGCTACGTTCGGACCGACACGGAATTCGCGGCGGCAATGCGGGAGCTCAGGGTATGAAGGCCGGTACAGCCTTTCGGGCAATCGGATTCATCGCCGGAGCGGCGAGCCTGGTCCTGCTCTCCGGATGCGGCGGGACGGCATCGAACGATCCGGCCACATCGACCACCGGCGCGACCGAGTCCCGTTCGAGCGCATCACCCCAGACGAACGCACAGCCCGCGTTCGATCCCTGCACCGCACTGACACCCCACTTGCTCGCGGAGCGCCAGTGGGACTCGAGACCCCCGGAACCCAAACAGGACAGCCAGGGCGGCGTCACCTGGAAGGGGTGCCGGTATGTCGCACGGGCCGGGTACGGATTCGTCGTCGAGACCACCAACGGCACCATCGAACAGGTACGCAGCAAATACCCTGCTGCCGTGGATATCCCGGCGGGCGATCGGAAAGCCGTCCGCTACGAAGACCGTCCGGACGTACCGGGCGGCTGCACGATCAACGTCGAAATGAGGTCCGGCTCGCTCTACATCCTGACGAATGTGCCGCAGACGTCGGCGAACAAGCACCTCGTCGCCTGCGATATCGCCACCGATATCGCCAGAGCAGTCGCACCGCTGCTGCCCGCGGGCAGCTGAACTCCGGGGGAAGCGATCATGAGACAAACCGACGGACGCGCGATCACCGATCCGGAGAACGCGCAGAGTTTCTCGCACGCGGAGATCAAACAGGCTGCCGAAGCGATGAATCCGGCCGCGCTCGACGGTGCGTTCGCCGCGTGGTCGGCCATCGCCGCTGCGGTGACGAACGCGGGCCAGCGCTTCGAGGACGCGATCAAGAACGCGGTGGAACAGCACTGGGAGGGGGCGGCGGCCGACAGCGCGGTCCGCGGCGTGCGAGATTACGCGGCACGGGTGGGCGAACTCGGTGACGCACTCGGCGCACAGAGTCTGCCGCTGTCGTCGGCGGCGGACGCTGCGGCGAAGTTCAAGCTGGCGGTACCGGATCTGCTGGACACCTCGGGTGGCACGGCCGATCCGGCACAGCGCAATTCGCGGGAGGAGCAGGCCCGCGACGAGATGAACACCCAGTACATCCAGCCGTACGGGGCCACCGCTCCGGCTATCCCGACGCTCCCGCCCCCGGTCGCTCCGGCCGCCGCGGCGCCGATCGGTACCGAAACCGCCACGAGCGTGGAGACGGGCGCGAACGTCGGCTCGCAGGCCGTGGCGGGCGCCCGCTCCGCGGACAACTCCCCGTCCGGCAGCGCGCCTTCCGCCGCGGACACCGCCTCCCCCGCCGGTTCGGCGGACGACGGCGAGCAGGCGGGCCAAGCGCAGCCGGAAGCCGAGAACACGCCGCAAACCGTCACATCTCAGGCGGTTTCCCAAAGCCAGGACCCTACGACGACCACTCCGGCATCCACCGCCGCGAGGACACCGACGTCCACATCGGCCACATCGGTCGCGCCCTCCTCCTCGCCGCCGCCGCAAACGACGCCCACCACCGTCGTCCCGACCTCGTTCAACGGCAGACCGAACGGCACGCCGAGCAAGCCGGCCACCCCGGGCGCGTCCGGAACCCCGAACGCCTCGGACAACCAAGCGCGACCGGGCACCTCTCGGCCCGCCCAGCCCACCGTGCCCGCCGCGGCGAACGGGCAGCCCACCGCACCGGGGCGCCCGGGAGCGACGGGCGCTCCCGGGTACCCGGGCATGATGCCGCCGGGAATGCGCGGCAGGCGCACGGACGACGACGAGCACAAGTCGCCGAAGTACCTGCGCACCGAGGAGCACGCGAAAGAGTTGCTCGGCGAGGTGAAACCGACGGTGCCGCCGGTACTCGGTGAGCAATGATGGCGCAGTGGTCACTGTCGGCCGAGCAGTTCGCCGCGGCGTGGTTCGGAACGGGCTTGGACCGCATGCCCTTTCCGTTCCGGTTCACCAGCCGCTTCCCCGGTCTCAACGAGTACCAGGCGTATCAGCGGCAGTTCCGCGCCGAGCTCGGGCGGGACGAACGGTTGCCACTGCGCAGCGCGATCAGCACGCTGGCCGTTCCGGACTGGCGTATCGAGCTGTTCGGCTACGACAACACGCGTGCGGGCGTCGAACTGCGCGCCGTCGCCTGCGGCACCCGTTCCGGCTCCGGTGTGCTCGCCGTGCAGTCGCCCGCGCCGGACGGCGGACGAGTCCGGTTGCGCCGGTGCCGGGTCGATCAGCTCGCCACCGAAGTGGTGCGCTTGCTCCCGGACGCCACGGCAGGAACGGTGGGTGAGAAGAGCTTCCTGCTCGATGATCTCAACGACGAGCGCCCCGATGTGTTCGGCAACGCGCCCGCCAGCCAGGCGAAAGAGCGTTACCGGCGGTTCTGGCGGCAGTCGTGCGCTACCCGCGGCACCGCCGTCGTGCTGCTCGGGCCGCGCAACGCCGAACCGCTGCGCACCGGCCGCCTCCGCTGGATCGACACGCCCGACGGCCGCTACTGCGAAGTACCCGCGAACCGCGCCCTGATGATCCGGCCGGGTACCAGCGCCGATATCGCGCGGTACCTGGACGAGTCGATCGTGCGGGCGAAGGCGCGCATGGACAGGTAGTACCGGATCACCGCGCCGCGAGGTGGGCGGTGACGAGGGTGTCGAGCAGCACGTCGAGATCCGGCCACGGAAAGCTCGGGCGATCCTGGCGCAGCATCACCAGACCGTGCAGGGCCGCCCACAGGCACGCCGCGGTAGCGGTGGGATCGGCGCTGCCGGTGGCCGCCACCGCATCCACCAGGTGACGAAAAACCGGCAGGCCGGGCAATTGAGCATCGGTCGGCTCCCAGCCCGGGGTGCCCGCGGTCGCGAACAACACGCGGTAGTGGCCTGGATGGCGTAAGCCGTACGCGCAGTAGGCCCGGCAGATCTCGCGCAGCCGAGTGGCTGCATCGCCGTCCGGCACGGCCGTCAGGTGGCCGTGCGCTATCCGGAACTCGACCTGGCGCTGCTACCGGTCAACGGTTTGCGCATCCGCCCCGCGTTCAACCGGCAGGTCGTCATGGATGCCGCGCAGGCCGCCGAACTCACCCGAGCCCTGCGCCCGCGCCTTGCCGTTCCGATCCACTACGCATTCACCAGCGGCCCGATCGGCGACCGCGTGATGACGAAGGCTCAGCGCGACCCCGGGCTCTACGTCGACGCGTCCGCCGCTATCGCGCCGGACACGTCCGTCCACGTCCTCGCCCCTGGACAACCGTTGACCGTGTCGTCCTGAGCGCTCGGCGATTCAGCCCAGCAGGCGCCAGTCCTCCAGGCCGTGGTACAGCGGGACGTCCTTGGCCAGCTTGCTCACCCGGGCGCGCAGCGCGTCCAGGTCGGCGCCACCGGCCAGCGCGCTCGCGATGATGTCGGCGACCTCGGCGAACTCGGTGTCGCCGAAGCCGCGGGTGGCCAGCGCGGCGGTGCCGATGCGCAGGCCGGAGGTGACCATCGGGGGACGCGGGTCGAACGGAACGGCGTTGCGGTTCACCGTGATACCGATCTCGTGCAGCATGTCCTCGCCCTGCTGGCCGTCGAGTTCGGAATTACGCAGGTCGACCAGCACCAAGTGCACGTCGGTGCCGCCGGTGAGCACGCTGATGCCCTTGCCCTTGACGTCGGCGGCGGTGAGCCGCTCGGCCAGAAGCTTCGCGCCGGAGAGGGTGCGCTCCTGGCGATCCTTGAACTCCGCGCCCGCGGCGATCTTGAACGCGACGGCCTTGGCGGCGATGGCGTGCATGAGCGGGCCGCCCTGCTGGCCCGGGAACACCGAGCTGTTCAGCTTCTTGGCGTACTCCTGCTTGGCCAGGATCAGGCCGGAACGGGGACCGCCGAGGGTCTTGTGCACGGTCGAGGACACCACGTCGGCGTAGGGCACCGGCGAGGGGTGCAGACCGGCGGCGACCAGACCGGCGAAGTGGGCCATGTCCACCCAGAGGTAGGCGCCGACCTCGTCCGCGATCGAGCGGAACGCCGCGAAGTCCTGGTGGCGCGGGTAGGCCGACCAGCCCGCCACGATCACCTTCGGACGCGCCCGCAAGGCGATGTCGCGCACCTCGTCCATGTCGACGCGGTGGTCTTCCTTGCTCACTCCGTACGAGTGCACCTCGTAGAGCTTGCCGGAGAAGTTCAGGCGCATGCCGTGGGTGAGGTGACCGCCGTGCGCGAGGTCGAGACCGAGCAGCTTGTCGCCCGGGTCCATCAGCGACATCAGCACCGCGGCGTTCGCCTGCGCACCGGAATGCGGCTGCACGTTGGCGAATTCGGCGCCGAACAGCGCCTTGGCGCGGTCGCGCGCCAAGGTCTCCACCACGTCGACGTGCTCGCAGCCGCCGTAGTAGCGCCGCCCCGGGTAGCCCTCGGCGTACTTGTTGGTCAGCACGCTGCCCTGCGCCTGCAGCACCGCGCGCGGCACGAAGTTCTCCGAGGCGATCATCTCGAGCGTGTCGCGTTCGCGGGCGAGCTCGCCTGCCATCGCGGCAGCGAGCTCCGGATCGAGCTCACCGAGAGACTGGGAATTGACAGAGGCGGTCGTCTGCGTCACGTGCCTCAGTCTATGGGCCGTCGGCGTTGTCCTCGAGCAGGGGGTTCACCCCTCTCGTTCGGCACAGGCTCGGCACGCGGTCGCTCGGATCACACTCGATCCGGTGGCCAGGCGCTCAGCGGGACGCGCCGCTGTCCGGCAAGTAGTTCTCCAACAGCACCGCGAGATGCCGCTGGGCGTCTTCCAGCGGCCGGGTGGACTTCATCGCGCGCGACTGGACGATGGCCCCCTCCAGCGCGCTGAACACGAAACCGCCGAAGGAACGCGCCTCTTCGGCGGACATGCCCGCATCGGCGAGCGCCGAGCCGAGCCGCTCGTGCCAGTCGGCGAACACTTCGCCCGCCGCGGCCTGCACTCGCGGCTCGGACTCGGCCAGCGCCGCTCCGAGGATCGGGCACCCGGCGCGGTATCCGGTCTGCTCCAGTGTGGTGACCCACCAGCCGAGCAACGAATCGAACCAGCCCCGGGGCGGCGCGGCGGTGATCTTCTCGACCACTCCGGCGATCCGGGCTCCCGCGACCCGGGTGGCAGCCTCGACCAACTCGCCTTTGCCTGCGGGAAAGTGCTGGTAGAGCGAGTTGCGCGAGGCGTTTCCGCGTTCGAGTAAGGCGGCCAGTCCGGCGGCGTGCACGCCCTGCTCGCGAACGAGTTCGATGGCGCTTTCGATCAGCCTGGTGCGCGGCCCTGCGGTCATGCGAGTTCCTTGCTCACTGTTGCGTGAACCGATCGGTCCATGTTGCAATTATGTCAGATGTGGACCGATCGGTTCATCGAAAGGATGCGATTCATGTCCGAAACCACCGTCGACCCGACTCAGCTGTCCGGCCTGGAACTCCTGCGTGTCGCGATGACCAGAACGGATCGCCCGCCGTTCATCGGTGACCTGCTCGGCATGGAGGTCGACGAACTCGAGCACGGCAAGGTGGTCTTCGCGCTGCGCACCCGGCCCGATTTCGCCAACCCGCTCGGCACCACACACGGCGGCATCTGCGCCACCCTGCTCGACTCGGTGATGGGCTGCGCGGTGCACACCACCCTGGAGCCAGGCGCCGGCTACACGACGCTGGAACTGAAGATCAACTACATCCGGGCCGTGCCCACCGACGGACAGCGCCTCACCGCCACCGGCACCACGATCCACCTCGGGCGCACCACCGCGACCGCCGAGGGACGCGTGCTCGACGAGCAGGGCCGCCTGGTCGCGCACGCCACCACCACCTGCGCCATCTTCCGCCCACATCGATCCTGAGGAGCACTGTCATGGCGGGACGAACACCGAGCGCCGCGGTACGCAAATTCCGGCGCGAACGCCTCATCGGCCGTTACCTGGTGAACCCGGCCGTCGGCCTGCTCGACCGGCTCGGCATCCGGTCGGCGCTGATCGCCGAACTGGAGACGGTCGGCGCGAGATCCGGTCAGCCGCGGCGGGTGCCGGTCACCGCGTCGATCGACGAGACCGGCGCGTGGCTGATCTCGCAGCACGGTTATCGGTCCGGCTGGGCCCGCAACATCGCCGCCGACCCGCACGTGCGGTTACGCCAGGGCAACCGGTGGCGCACCGGCACGGCCGCCTTCGTGCCGGAAGACGATGTGGTGGCCCGCTCGCGTACGTTCGCCAAGGGCCGCGTCTCCGCCACCGTCGCCGAACGAACGATGAAAGCGCTGGAGAGCGATCCGATCTCGGTGCGCGTCACCTTCGCGGGCGCCTGAAGCGCACCGGAATCAGCGATCGAGGCGCTCACGCCGCCGCGCGCACCGCACCCGGCGTGAGTGGTTCGTCGAGCAGCCTGCGGAAACGGTCGGCCCGCTCCTCGGCGTCGGCCGCGCGATCGAGCCAGCCGCCCAGCAACCGGTATCCCTCGACGTAGGTGGAGATGTAGGCCCGCCACAGCGGCGAGGACAGGAAGCGCAGCGACTGGCGCGCCCGCTCCGGCGTCGTCAGGCTCCAGGTCTGCAAGAACTCCGCCACCTCGTCGTGTGACCGGCCCCGGTCGTGCAGTAGCAGCGCGGCGTCTTGGCGCACGCTCAGCAGGTCTGCCGAGGCGTTCGAAAGGCGTTCGGCACGTTCGCCGTCGAAGCGCAGCCCGAGATCCGCGTAGATCTCCTGCGCCCACTTGCCCCAGCCAGGGCCGACGATCGAGCGCAACGCCAGATCGGCGAGCCCCTCGGCCATCAGGCACTGCGGCGTGTTCACCAGGAACAGCGTCTGCTCGGCCTGACCGGCGGCGACCAGCCCGGCTTCCTTGCGGCAGTGCTCGGTGTGGTGACCCGGGTAGGACTCGTGCGCGATCAGCTGCGGCAGATGCGCCATGTGCTGCTTCAGGTCGGAGTTGATCGCGACCCGGGAGTGGTAGTTGCCCAGGTAGTAGTTGAAGCCAGACCAGGGCTTGTCGCCGACCACCTCGTAGGTGACGTGCTCGTGGTCGGGCAGCGGGTAGCGGGCGCGAACCAGCTCGCGCAACGCGCTGGAGAACGCCTCGACGCACACCGCCAACCGCTCCGGCGGGATCTCGTCGGCCTTGCGATAAGCGGCCACCCGCTCGGCCAGCGGACCGTCCCCGGCGAGCACCTCGTCCATCCGCCGGTGCGCGTCGCGGTAGTCGTCCACGTCACCGGGCGCGATGTCGACGTCGAAGTAGGCGCGCACCTCCTCGATGAAGCCGACGTCCTCGCCCGCGAATTTCCGTCCGGAGCACTCCAGCGCGCGCAGGTGCACGTCGAGGAACTCGGCGCGCTCGGGCGCCAACCCGGCCTCCGGCACCGCGGCGCGCAACTCTGCGGCGCGGCGAGCCAACTCGCGCGGCTGCGGTGCGGGCGCGTTCTGCACCTCGCGGCGCAGCGCCGGATCACCGGTGTAAGCGTCGACGAATCCTTCCTCCAGCCGGTCGAAGGCGAGGCCGAGCCGCAGGTATTCGGTCACGAGCGGATGCGCTTCCATGCCAGCCGACATTAGCGGCTCACACCTGTGTCATCGAGTCGGTTACCAACCGGTAGAGGTACCCCGCTCGGCCCACGATGCTGACGCAGAGCAGAATTCGCCTATGCGGCGACAGCTAGACCGAATCTCACCGGATCCGCACGGTAACCGTGCGTGTTTGCCGAAACGGAGTGTCGGGTAAATGGCACGAATGAGCGAGCCGAGTCCCTACGTGGAATTCGACCGGAAACAGTGGCGGACCCTGCGTAAATCGACTCCCCTGGTGCTCACCGAGGAAGAACTGATCGGCCTGCGCGGTCTCGGGGAACAGATCGATCTCGAAGAAGTCGCGGAGGTGTATCTCCCGCTCGCTCGTCTCATCCACCTGCAGGTGGCCGCTCGTCAGCGACTGTTCGCCGCGACCGCGACATTTCTCGGCGAAACCCATCCCGACCAGCAGGTACCGTTCGTGATCGGCGTCGCGGGCAGCGTCGCGGTCGGCAAGTCCACCACCGCGCGCGTACTGCAAGCGCTGCTGGCGCGCTGGGATCACCACCCACGGGTCGACCTGGTCACCACCGACGGATTTCTCTATCCCACCGCGGAACTCACCCGGCGCGGCCTCATGCACCGCAAGGGTTTCCCGGAGAGTTACGACCGCCGCAAGCTGCTGCGATTCGTCACCGAGGTGAAATCCGGTGCGGCCGAAGTCTGCGCCCCGGTGTATTCGCACATCTCCTACGACATCGTGCCGAGCAAGCTGCACTGCGTGCGCCAGCCCGACATTCTGATCGTGGAGGGGCTGAACGTGCTGCAAACCGGTCCGCGCCTGATGGTGTCGGACTTGTTCGACTTCTCGATCTACGTCGACGCGCGCATCGAGGACATCGAGAAGTGGTACGTGCGACGGTTTCTCACCTTGCGCAAGACCGCATTCGCCGATCCGAACGCGCATTTCCACCACTACTCCGGATTCACCGACGAGCAGGCGACCGCCGCCGCGCAGGAGATCTGGAACAACACCAACCGGCCGAATCTGGTGGAGAACATCCTGCCCACCCGCCCGCGCGCGACCCTGGTGCTGCGCAAGGACGCCGACCACAGCATCAATCGGCTGCGGCTCCGGAAATTGTGATTCCGATTACAATTTCCACGCCTCGTCGAGTCGCTGCGCGACATCGATATCGCGGACCGCGGCGATGTGCGGTTTACGGATCTCCGCGGAGATATAGCGGGCGACGAAACGCCTGATCTCGTGATCGACGCCGGCGAGGACGCGCAGCAGTTGCCCGCGCCGCGTGGCGGCGGCGACATCGACGCGCACGTCGGCCGGCCGCGGCTCCGCGATATCGATCACCACCCGCAGGGGCGCCGCCGTGCGTACCGTCAGGTGCAGGTGCACGGTGCCTTGTACGTGGAACCGGTGCCGGTCGACCGCCAAGTGCAGCAGCAGGTCGACCTCCAGCGGGATGATCAATTCGAACGCGATGGTCTCGTCATCGCGGCGGCTCAGCCTGGACGACCCGAGCCTGACCTGGGCGGTCACTTTGGCGAGTCGGCCGGGACCGACCCCGATGGGGCCGAAATCGAATGCGCCGCCGGTCAATTGGGCGAACGCGCCCGCGATGCGCGCTTCGGAGGCGGCGTACTCCAGGAAGCGTCTGCCGAAGTCCGCATAGCTGATCGAGTCGTCCGGTTCGCCCTGCGCGGGCCGGCGGTCGAACGAGCTCATGAGACCGGACGGTACGCGAGAAGAACGAGACTGGAGCGGGATTCAGCGCACCGACACCGAGTCAGACGCCGAAACGGCGATGACGCGCGGCGAAGTCGCGCAGCGCCCGCAGGAAATCCACCCGGCGGAACTCCGGCCAGTACGCCTCGGTGAACCATATCTCCGAGTATGCGCTCTGCCACAGCAGGAACCCGGACAGCCGCTGCTCGCCGGAGGTGCGAATGACCAGGTCCGGGTCCGGTTGGCCGGAGGTGTAGAGGTGCTGGCCGATGGCGTTCACGGTGATCGACTGGACCAGGTCCTCGCCGGTCTCGCCCGCGGCGATCTCCTGGCGGACCAGCGAGCGCACCGCGTCGGTGATCTCCTGCCTGCCGCCGTAGCCGACCGCGACATTGACGTGCACGCCGTTGCGGCCGTCGGTGCGCTCGGCCGCAGTGCGCATCCGCTTGGCGATCAGTTCGGGGAAGCCGTCGAGCGAGCCGACGATGCGCACGCTCCAGTTCTGCTCCGGCGCCGACAGCTCCTCGACCACGTCGGTGATGACCTCGAACAGCGTCTCCAACTCGTCGGGATCACGCTGGAGATTCTCGGTGGACAGCAGGTAGACGGTCACCATCTCGATGCCCTCGGCCTCGCACCAGCCGACCAGCTCGGCGATCTTCAGCGCGCCGACCCGATGGCCGTGACTGACGTCGGTGAAACCGTTCTCCCGCGCCCACCGGCGATTGCCATCACACATCACCGCGACGTGCCGGGGATGCTGCTTGCCGGCCAGCTGCCTGGACAGCCGGGCCTCGTAGATGCGATACGGCAGACCCCGCACCTGACTCGGAAGTTCCACGCGGGCAACCCTACGCCTCGGCGACACGAACGCGGCATCGACCGCGATACGCCGGTACAGTGGCCAGGAGCACGCAAGTTACGGTTGCGTAGGTTACTGACGGGTTCAACTACCTCGTCTGCCCTCGGTCCGGCGTAGGACCGCGGAAAGACTGCTCCGGCTGTTCCCTTAGGAGGTACTCGTGTCCGAATCGGTCGACGCCGCCGATGCGGCAACGGTCACACCGGTCCCCGCCACGACGGGCGAAGCGCTCGCCGAGGCGCTGGTCAAACCGCGCATGCGGGGCTGGATCCACACCTGGGCCGTCGGCGTCGCGGCGATCGCGGCCGTCGTGCTGATCGCCACCGCGGGCACGGTCTCGGCGACCGCGGGATGGTCGACGCTGATCTACGGGCTCACCGTGTGCGGGCTGTTCGGCGTCAGCGCGGTCTACCACCGGGTGACCTGGCCGACCGCGCGCGCTCGCATCCGGATGAAGCGAGCGGACCACTCGATGATCTTCCTGTTCATCGCGGGCAGCTACACCCCCTTCGCCCTGCTCGGCCTGCCCGGAGGCACCGGGCAGACGCTGCTGGCCGTGGTCTGGGCGGGCGCGCTGGCCGGAGTGGCGCTGAAACTGCTGTGGCCCGGCGCTCCCCGCTGGGTCGGCGTTCCGCTCTATCTGCTGCTGGGCTGGGCCATCGTGCCGGTGGCCGGACAACTGAACGGCCAGATCGGCATCGCACCGCTGATCTTGCTGCTGATCGGCGGCCTGTTCTACAGCGGCGGCGCGATCCTCTACGCCACGAAATGGCCGAATCCGTGGCCGGGGGTTTTCGGACACCACGAGTTCTTCCACGCGGCCACGGTGCTCGCGGCGTTGACCCACTACGCGGCGGTCTGGCTCGTCGTCCTGCGCTGAGCGCATAGAGTCGACGCGGAGGGCGGACGAGAGGGCGGCGCAGGCGATGGAACGGTCATCGAGATCGCGGCCCCTATGATCGCGAAGCTCGTCGTCTGGGCGCTCAAAGCGCGGGGTGGTTTGGCCGCTCTGGTCACCACGGCGAATCTCAGCGGCCTCGCGGTGATCGTCACCCAGCTGTGGCTGAACGGGTTCCTCGGCAGGCTGGGCACGGATTGGCTACGGGCACTGGCCTTCGTCGGCATCTATCCGGCGGTGGGGTTCCTGGCGGGCATCGTCCTGGCGGTGCGCGACCGCAAGTTGTACTTCGGCTGGCTCGACGCCGGGCGCAAGCCCACGGAGGTGGAGGCGCGGCGCTTGCTGCACCTACCCGTCGCGATCAGCATGCGCGCGATCGCGCTCTGGATTCCGGGCGTGATCGTGGCGACCGCGGTCTTCGCGCGGCTGAGCCCGGACAACGACCCCGGCGTGACGGCGTCGCTGTTCACGATCGGCGCCTTCGAGTCGGCCGCGGTCACCTTCCTGATCGTGGACCGGTTGATCCGGCCGACGATCCCGGTGGTCGCCGGGGTGCTCGGCTGGACCATGCACTGGAGTTCCTCGGTGCTGGTGCGGGTCGTGCTGACCTGGGCGGTGGCGGCCGCGCTTCCGCTGCTAATGCTGATCGTGGTGCTGGCCGACCCGGTGGCGGCCGCGCCCGACCGGGTCCGCACCGCCATCTACCTGTCCGCGGTCGGCATCGGAGTGGGTGCGCTGGCCACGGCGTTCCTCGCCCGCGCGGTCGCCGCGCCGATGCGCATCCTGCGTCGCGCGCTGGACCGCATCGCGCAAGGCGATCTCGGCGCCCGGGTGCCGATCGGCAGCACCAGCGAGATCGGCCGGTTGGAGCACTCGGTCAACGAACTGGCGGCGAACCTGCGCGAGCGCGAGCGGATGCGGGAGGTGTTCGGCAGGCACGTCGGAGCCGAGGTGGCCGAGCGCGCGCTGGCCCGCGGGGCGGATCTCACCGGGGACGTGCGTGAGGTGTCGGCGCTGTTCGTCGATGTGACCGGGTCGGTGGAGCTGTCCACCGGGTTGCCGCCGCAGGAGTTCGTGGCCAAGCTCAATCGGTTGCTCGCGATCGTCGTCGCGGCGACCGAGGAGAACAACGGACTGGTCAACAAGTTCGAGGGCGACGCGGCGCTGTGCATCTTCGGAGCGCCGATCGCGTTGGGCGACAACGCGACTCCGGCACTGCGGGCGGCGCGCCGCATCCGGGACGAGGTGCTCGCCACCGGAGAACTCGATATCGGGATCGGCGTCGCGCGCGGCGGGGTCTTCGCGGGCGACGTCGGCTCCGACACCCGGCTCGAATTCACGGTGATCGGGGACGCTGTCAACGAGGCCGCCCGCCTCACCACGGCGGCCAAGGAGGTGCCGCGGCGAATCCTGGTGAGCCAAGCCGTGATCGAAGCCGCTACGGAACACGAGCGCGCCAAGTGGACGTTCTACGACACCATCGTGCTACGCGGCATGAAGGACCCTACGTTCTGCTGGACCGACATCGACACCTCCGGCGCCCGGCCCGAACGCATCGAAACCCGCACCGATCGACTGGATGGCGAAGACCTGCCCGCGGACACCAACCCGGTCATCGAAATCCACACCGCCGCAGAGTCGCCTCGTGGCACGGAGTTGCCGGACGCCGAGTTCGACGCCCCGCCTCGGCGCTAGTCCACTCAGCTGGGTGAACAGCGAAGCACGTCGGCGCGGCGGTTCAGCGGCCGTCTCGGTGGCGACATGATCGAACGCGCATGCCCTCATGCACCGACCGCATCGCGCCGCACTCGGCGGCACGAACGTCGTCGTGCGCCCACCCGGCATCGTGTCGCGATGTTCTCGGCCGTCTCGCGGCTGCGTGATCGAGCGCCTCAGCTCCCTATGGGGCGGACCCCATACGCCCTCCGTCGACGGGGCGTCCGACTCGAACCGTTTATCGCCAACCGGACGATGATGGCCGGAGGTGCTGTCGTCAATTTCGCCGAAGTGCCATCAGGAGCTCGTCAGGAGTGGAGACCGGGAGGTCGCAGACGGAGCCGCGGCAGACGTACGCGGCGGCGGCGTCACGGACCAAGGGTCGGTCGGCCAGCAACGGAACGGCATTCGGGGCGGCGGCGAGGACGACGGAGCCGCCCGGGGCGGCCGAACGGGCCGCGACGAGCAACTCGGTCGGTTGCGCGGATTCGGTGGCGATGGCGACTTGCAGCGGGCCGCGCACAGCTGCCTCGGCGACGGTGAGCCACTGACCCGCCGAACGCGGCGCGCGCGCCAGCACGATCGCGCCGCGCTCGAGAGTGCGGTCGGCGAGTTCGCGGTAGCGGACGGCCCGCTCGGGGTCGCTCGTGGCCGCGGCGGTGAGCAGCGCTTCGGCCAGCGCGGAGGCGCCCGCGGGGGTGGCGCCGTCGATCGGGTCGCGCGGGCGGGCGACGAGGGTTTCGGCATCGTCGGCGGTGTCGAACCAGCTGCCCGGCTGCTCGGGGTCGGCGAAGTGCGCGATCGCGGTGTCCAGCAAGCGTTGGGCGTCGTCCAGCCAGGCGAGGTCGCCGGTGGCCTGGTGCAGCGCTAGCAGGCCGGTGACCAGCCAGGCGTAGTCCTCCAGGATGGCGGGCGCCGCGCCGACGACGCCACCGAGCGAGGCGCGCCGCAGCCGTCCGTCCACCACGTGCTCGGCCAGCAGGAAGCGCGCGCACCGCACGGCGGCGGCGGTCCACTCCGGCTCGTCCAGCGCGCCCGCGGCCTCGGCCAGCGCGGTGATCGCCATGCCGTTCCAGGCGGTGACCACTTTGTCGTCGCGGTCGGGCTGTGGGCGGCGGTCGCGCGCGGCGATCAACCCGGCGCGGGCGCGTTCCAGGCGCGCGGCGTCCTCCGGCGTGGCGGGCTCGGAGTACCTGGTCAGCACCGAGGTGCACTGTTCGAAGTTTCCGGCGGTGGTGACGCCGAAGAATTCGGCCGCCCACGCTCCGTCGATGGGACCGAGTACACCGGCCAGCTCGGCGGGCGTCCACACGTACGTCGCGCCTTCGACGCCGGGCTTGCCTGGCTCCAAGTGCGTGTCGGCGTCCAAGGCCGAGGCGAAGCCGCCCTGCGGAGTCCCGAGGTCGTCGAGCAGGAAACGCACGGTCTCCCGGGTGATCCGCTGCGACAACGATTCCCTGAGCTCCGATGTGCTGCGGCGGGCCAGGTGCGCGTAGGCGCGCAGCAGCTGCGCGTTGTCGTAGAGCATCTTCTCGAAATGCGGCACCACCCAGGCGGCGTCGACCGAATACCGCGCGAACCCGCCGCGCAGCTGGTCGTAGATGCCGCCGCGCGCCATGGCCTCGGCGGTACGGGCCACCACGTCGAACACCGCCGGGTCGCCGGTTCGCTCCCAGTGCCGCAACAGGCCCTCCAACAGCGCCGACGGCGGGAACTTGGGAGCGCCGCCGAACCCGCCGTGCTCGGCGTCCTCGTCGCGCAGCACGGCGGCGACGGCGTGGGCGAGCAATTCCGGTGTGATCGCCAGATCCGCGTCGGGCAGTCCCGATGCCTGGTCCCGCAGCGCCGCCGCCACCTGCGCGGAGGCCTGGTTCACTTCGTCGCGCCGGGTGCGCCAGGTTTCCGTGACCGCGGTGAGCAGCTGGGTGAACGACGGCATGCCGCCGCGCGGAAGCTTCGGGTAGTAGGTGCCGCAGTAGAACGGTTCACCGGCCGGGGTCAGGAAGCAGGTCATCGGCCAGCCGCCTTGCCCCGTCATCGCGACCGTGGCGTTCATGTAGACCGCGTCAAGGTCCGGCCGCTCCTCCCGGTCGACCTTCACGCAGACGAAGTTCTCGTTCATCTGATCGGCGGTGGCCTGGTCCTCGAACGACTCGTGCGCCATCACGTGGCACCAGTGACAGGACGCGTACCCCACCGACAGCAGAACGGGCACGTCCCGCTCCCGCGCTTCGGCCAGTGCCTCCACATCCCACTCCCGCCAGTGCACCGGGTTGTCCGCATGCTGCCGCAGGTACGGGGACGTCGCCTCTCCGAGCCGGTTCATGGCTCCACCGTACGACCCTTCCCGCCGCCGTGCGGGTACGTCGTCCTTGACTCTCCCGTGGCGGGAGACGACACGGTCGAAGCATGAAGATCGATGTGGCCCGAACCGACGACCACTACTACGGAGCGAGCACGCGGCCGGTGGTCCGGACCTTCAGCGCATACGACTACGTGACGGTCGAAGGAATCGGGGACCCTGACGGCCCGGTCTACGCGGCGGCGGTGCAAACGCTCTACCGGGCCGCGTACGGCGCGAAGAAGGCCGCGAAAGCCGCCGGGCAGGACTTCGTGGTGCCCAAACTCGAGGGCCTGTGGTGGGTCGATTCCGACGCGCCGCCGCTGACGGTGCCACGCGACCAATGGCATTGGAAACTGCTGATTCGCATGCCGGAAGTGGTGACCGCCGACATGGTGACCGGCGCGTCCTTCGAACGACTCACCGAGGGCGAGGCGATCCAGGTCCTGCACCTGGGCCCGTATGCGACCGAGCCCGAGACCCTTGCTCGCATGGACGCCCTCATGGCGGCCGAGGGATGGGCGCACCACGGCCGCCACCACGAGATCTACTTGTCCGACCCGCGCCGGACGCCGACCGAGAAAACGAAAACCATTCTGCGTCAACCAGTTCGCCGCGTGCTCACGTCTCAGTAAGGAGCCGGCGCGCTCGGCTCGGCACGCCACGGCCCCGTCGGGCCGGGGCGGAACGTCAGAGCCAGGTCGAGCAGATGCCGGTCCCACGAGCGGACCGCGAGGTCGGCCGGATTCACGGGATCGGTTGCGGGTTCGAGTCCCGCCCGGATCGCTTCGATCCGGTGGCTCAATTGGAAGCGGACAGGTATATCGGCCACTTCCTCGGAAATGTGTTACGGAATGACTCCTCGCATATCTCGGCGGCAGTGCGCACCCGCCGAAAACGGCGGACTACGTGCGGGCCAGTACCTCGCGTCCGACGTACGCCAACAGTCTGCGGTGTGCCGGTTCGTCGGCGGCGACCAGCACCTCGGGACCGAAAATGCCGGGTGCGCGGAAGGAATCGATGCCACCCGCGGCCTGCATGGTGGCGAGCAATTCGCCACACAACTCGTCGTCGGCCAGATCCGGCCGATCGATCGCCACCGCGATATCCACCCCGTGCACGAGAATCTCGGTGAGATGCACCAGCGCGGCCGCGGGGCCGGGCAGTTCACCGAGCGAGATGCCCACCGTGCCGTCCAGCGCATCGGGCCGGTGCCAGGCCGCGCGGTCCACCTCGGCCGCCGCGGCGTACGCGGCCTGCGGATCACCGCCGAGCCAGTCGGATTCGTGTTCGGCGCCGGCGCCCGTGCCGCTCAGGGCCGCCGCGAAGATGTGCATACCGCCGACCGTGTGGTTGAGAACGGTGCGGACATCCCAGTCCCGGCACGGCGTCGGCGTCGTCAGATCCGCTCCTCCCACGGCGGCGACGATCGCTCCGGTCGCGTCCAGTGCACGGTCGATCTGTCCGATCACGTTGTCCATGAGCTTCCTTCGGTCGAGCGGTTTCGCTGAATTGGTAACACAGGACACCGACAAGCGCGCGGCAATGCGAACTCCACCTTGCGTCGAGATAGTTGCCGACAGTGTGCTTCTCGTGACCGCGAAGGAAAATTCGGATGCGCGGGCGAGACGGCCCCGCTACCGTCGGCGGTGCGCCCGGTGCGCAGGCAACGGATACTTCGGGTTCAATTCCCGCCGAAACCATTTCGGTCACTCGATACGGCGAGCAGCCCGTCGCCGCTTTCCCTCGAACATTCCGCCTCGAAAATGGGGTGCGGCAATTCCTTTCGTCTCGCTACAGTTTCGGTACACCCGGCGGACCACCGGGCGCGCCACAACTCCATCGCACCTCCCGGTGCGAAGTCCGCGGCTACTTCTCGCCCCTTCGGGGAACGCCGAAGACGAATGGAACCTGGCCGGATACCGCTACGGGCACGCCCCCAGCGGCACTCCGCACCGGCACGCCTTCGGCGGCCGGACCGACGCGGCGTTCCGGATGATCCCGCTGCTGGAAGCGGGACGCGACGCCGACCGGCCGTTCCGCTCCGCGACCTACCCGAGCACCGGATAGTTGGCCCGGATGACGCCGTGCGGGTCGCGGGCGCGCTTGATCTCGCGCAGCCGGTTCAGCGTCGGGGGATCGAAAGCGGCATCGGCCGTCTCGCCGGGCGTGAGGAAGGTATACGGCTTGTGACCGCTGATCTGCCCGCTCACCGCGTCGACGATGGCGGTGCGCCGCGCCTCGACCGCATCGCGCAGGTGCGGCAGCCCGAGACCCAGGCAGTAGAGCAGGTACGGCTCCGCGATCGGGCCGCGGGCGCCACCACCGGGCCGGGCTTCGGCCAGGGCGCCGCCCAGGTGCCGGATCTGCACATTGGCCAGCGGGGCGACCGGTTCCTCGATCAGGGTCTTGACCACCGCATCGCCGAGATCGGTGAGCTGCTCCGCACGGGACAACGACGGGCTCGGGTCCGTGGGTTCGGCGGTGACCGCGCCGATGTCGGCGGCCCCGAACACGCCGCGCTTGTCGAGAATGGGATCTCCGATGGCGTCCAGCGCGGTCAGCAGCGTCCGTCCACGATCCGGATCACCCAGATACACCGCGTCCACGCCGACCATCGGCGGTGCGTCCGGGATCTGCAAACGCTGGAACCACACCGACAGTTCGTCCGGAGCCGCCGCGGTGATCTCCTGGAATGCGTCGAACACCTCGCGAATCCGCGTTTGCGGCCACAGCATGCGGCCGCCGAACAGCTCCGGCGCGGGAAACAGGTCGAACTCGAGCGCGGTCACGACGGCGAAGTCGCCGCCACCGCCGCGCAACGCCCAGAACAGGTCCGGATCGTCCTCGGCCGTGACCCGGCGCGCAGCGCCCTCCGCGTCGACGATCTCGAACGCGCGCACCGCGTCGGCGGCCCAGCCGTGCTTGCGGCCGAACCAGCTCATGCCGCCGCCGAGGGTGTAGCCGGTCACGCCGACGACCGGATTGCTGCCCGCGAGACCGGTCAGCCCGTGCCCGGCCGCGGCCGCCTGCACCCGACCCCACGGCACTCCTGCGCCGACGCGCGCCACCCGACGCCGGGGATCGATCTCGATGCCGTCCAAATACCCGGTGCGCAGCAGGATCGCCTCGGGCACGCCACCGGACGCGCCGTGTCCGGTCGGTTGGGTGACCACCGGCACGCCCACGCGGCCCGCGTACCGGACCACGGCCGCGACGTCACCGGCGTCTCCGGCCCGCACCACGGCGGCCACCGGCTGGGCGACGGTAGTCGTCCAGGGCCGCGCCGCGGTTTCGAAGCCCTCGTCACCGGCCACCAGCACGCGGCCGGGCAGCGTGGCCCGTAGTTCGTCGAATGTCATTGCTCGTCCTGACTCTCAGCGTTCGGAAGCAGACGCGCGCAGGAACCGAGGTGTCGGCCTTCGACGAAAGGCCATGGTTCGCGCCGCGACTACCTCATTGACGAAAGAGAGCTCGGAAAGGTAACAACGAGCAGGTCAGCGGGGTTTCGCCGCTCAGCCGGATTCGGCTCGCCCTTCGGGGTCGGCGCCCTTCGTTTCCTCGGCACGGCGGGTGATGCCGTGCTCGGTGCCCTCGTCGGCCTCCTGGTCCGGTTCCGGGTGCTCGGGCTCGAAGGTCGCGGGCAGGCCCTTGATGTGCCGGTTCATCGACCGGACCAGCAGGAAGGTGCCCGCGAGCAGAATCAGGATGATGACCAGGCCGAGCGGCGACGCCTTGCCGAACTCGGGGCCGGTCGGCGTTCCGGGTGTCTGGGCGAGCAGGACGAACGTCACGACCGCTCGTCCTCGATGCCCGCGAACAGGTCGGTCTCCGGCAGCTCGGTGCGCACGCGAGTCTTGGCCAGCTCGAACTCCTCGGTCGGCCACAACCGCTGTTGCATCTCCATCGGAATGGCGAAGAACGCGCCGTTCGGATCGATCTGCGTCGCGTGCGCGCGCAAGGCGTCGTCGCGCTGCGGGAAGTACTTGGCGCAGTCGATCTGGGTGGTGATCCTGGCGAACATGTCACCGCGCTCGGCGGCGTACTTGCGCATCCGGTCCAGCCACTCCTGCAGCGGGAACGGTTCGCCGACGCGCTCGTACTCCGCGGCGAAGATCTCCATCCGCTTCATGCTGAAGCCGTGGTCGTAGTACAGCTTGAGCGGCGTCCACGGCTCGCCCGCGTCGGGGAAACGTTCGGGGTCGCCCGCCGCCTCGAACGCCGCCATCGACACCTCGTGGCAGCGGATGTGGTCGGGGTGCGGGTAGCCGCCGGTCTCGTCGTAGGTGGTCATCACGTGCGGTTTGAACTCGCGCACCACGCGCACGAGGGCCTCGGTGGCCTCCTCCAGCGGAACCAGCGCGAAGCTGCCCTCGGGCAGCGGCGGCAGCGGGTCGCCCTCGGGCAGGCCCGAGTCGACGAAACCGAGCCAGTGCTGGCGCACGCCGAGCGCACGGGCCGCGGCGGCCATCTCCTCACGGCGGATCTCGTGGATCCGCTCCAGGACGCCGGGCGTGTCCATGGCCGGGTTCAGGATGCTTCCACGCTCTCCGCCGGTCAGCGTCACGACGAGGACGTCGTGTCCTTCGTCGGCGTAACGGGCGGTCGTCGCGGCACCCTTGCTGGATTCGTCGTCTGGGTGGGCGTGCACCGCCATGAGGCGAAGGCCACTCACGTCTCGTTCTCCGTCGCTCTCGGTCGCGGGTGTCGGGGCTTCGTTACCTATAGTTCCATTCGACCCACATTTGTTCCGACGTACCCCCCGGGAGCGACCACCATGAGCCAGCCCGCGCCGGAGAGCGGCGGCGACGCGAAGGCGGCGTCTCCCGGCGGACCCCCGCCCGACCGCTACGGCACCGGGCCACGCAAGCCGCGCCGCTGGATCGTGCCGGTGCTCGGCGTGCTGGTGGTGCTCGCCGGGCTCGGCGTGGCCTACCTGGGCTATCAGAAGTACGGGCCGGAGGACATCGAGGCCGAGCAGCTCGGCTACGTCGTCGTCGACGACTCGACCATGACCATCCACCTCAAGGTCACCCGGGCCGACCCGCAGCAGCCGGTGGTGTGTTTCGTCCGCGCGATGGCTCGCGACGGCTCCGAACTCGGCCGCAGGGAAGTGCTGATCGAGCCGTCGAGCAGCGGGACGGTCGAGTTGACCACCGTCGTGCGCTCGTCCGCGCGTCCCGTGTCGGGCAGCGTGTACGCGTGCAGCGATCGGGTACCCAGCTATCTGCGAGTTGGCTGATTTCCGCGCATAAACCGGCGATTTGCCCGCGAAATTAACTCCGACCTGCACATTTGTGAATCATGCTAAAATGGCGTGATACACGGTTCCGGAGCTCGGAGCCGTGTTTGCTGCATTGGCGGCCAGCGCTGAGGGTTCGGGCTTGCGATTTCGCCCGTGACCGGGGCCTGTCGGGGTTCGATGAACTTCCCAGGATCGCTCTAGCCGTCGACTGGCGCGTGCCCGCTTTCGGGTGGGTACACGCCGGTGCTCAGGGAATCCCGGCCTGCCGGGAACAACTACTAGGGAGTGATCGAGATGACTGAGACGCAAGTGACCTGGCTGACCCCGGAGTCGCACGACAGGCTCAAGAGCGAACTCGACGCGCTCATCGCCAATCGTCCGGTCATCGCCGCCGAGATCAACGAACGCCGGGAAGAGGGCGACCTCAAGGAGAACGGCGGGTACCACGCCGCGCGCGAGGAGCAGGGTCAGCAGGAGGCGCGCATTCGCCAGCTGCAAGAGCTGCTGAACAACGCCAAGGTCGGCGTCGCACCGACCAAGTCCGGCGTGGCGCTTCCCGGGTCGGTCGTCAAGGTCTACTACGACGGCGACGAGACGGACACCGAAACCTTCCTGATCGCCACCCGCGAGGAGGGTCTCCGCGATTCCAAGCTGGAGACGTACTCGCCGAACTCGCCCCTCGGCGGCGCGCTCATCGACGCCAAGGTGGGCGAGACCAGGGAATACACGCTGCCCAATGGGAACACGATGAAGGTCACCCTGCTCAGCGCCGAGCCCTACCACAGCTGACGCTCTCGGTCGCGCCGCCACGGCAGGCCGATACCCCCGCGGACACGAGCGGCCGCGCCCGATCATCGGGTGCGGCCGCTTCCTCATGTCCGTGAACCTAGCTCAATGCCTGCTCGATGTCCGCAAGCAGGTCGCTGACATCCTCGATGCCGACCGAAAGCCGCACCAAGTCCGCGGGCACCTCCAGCTCGGAACCTTCGGTGGAGGCGTGCGTCATCGCGGCCGGATGCTCGATCAGCGACTCGACACCGCCCAGGGACTCGGCGAGGGTGAAGACCTCGGTCCGCGCGCAGAACTTCCGCGCGGCTTCGACGTCACCATTGAGGCGCACCGAGATCATCCCGCCGAAGCGCCGCATCTGCTTCGCCGCGACGGCATGGCCCGGGTGCTCCGGCAGGCCGGGGTAGATCACATGCGAGATCGACGGGTGCCCGGACAAGAACTCCGCGATGGTCTCGGCGTTGTCGCAGTGCCGATCCATCCGCAGGGCGAGGGTCTTGGTGCCGCGCAGCGTGAGGAACGCGTCGAACGGGCCCGGCACCGCGCCCGCACCGTTCTGCAGGAACGCGAACGCCGCGTCGAGTTCCGGATCGTCGGTGATCAGCGCGCCGCCGATGACGTCGGAGTGGCCGCCGAGGTACTTGGTGGTCGAGTGCACCACGATGTCGGCGCCGAGCAGCAGCGGCTGCTGCAGGTAGGGCGTCGCGAAGGTGTTGTCGACCACCAGTTTCGCGCCCGCCGCGTGCGCGACGTCGGCCAGCGCGGGGATGTCGCCGATGCTCAGCAGTGGGTTGGTCGGGGTTTCGATCCACACCAGCTTGGTGTTCGGCCGGATCGCGGCGCGCATCTCGTCCACGTTGAACACGTGCGCGGGCGAGTGCTCGATCCCCCACTGGCTGAAGACCTTGTCGATCAGCCGGAAGGTGCCGCCGTAGGCGTCGTCGGGGATCACGATGTGATCACCCGGACGCAACGTGGCCCGCAGCGCACAGTCGGTCGCGGCCATGCCGGACGCGAACGCCCGGCCGTAGCGGCCCGATTCCAGCGCGGCGAGGTTCGCCTCCAGTACCGACCGCGTCGGGTTGCCGGTGCGGGCGTATTCGAAACCGCCGCGCAACCCGCCCACGCCGTCCTGGGCGAACGTCGAACTCGCGTAGATGGGCACATTCACCGCGCCGGTCTGCGGATCGGGTTCATACCCGGCGTGCACGGCCCGTGTGGAGAATCCCAGCTCGCTCATGGGGCTCAGCCTAATCGGGGCGATTCCCGGGCAACTTCCCGGTGTAGGCATATCGCCGCTGCGTACGCAGGCGAAACGGACGAATCCACACAACGGCGTTGGCATAGCGGGATAGCGCCCCTCGATCCGATCGAATTGCACCGACGTCACCACCAGCACGGAAATCTTGCACCGAAGCAAGGGGCGTGAGTTCAGTCTCACTATTTCGCCGCCCCTTTAGGCTGAGTCCATGGTCACTGTGGAAGAACTGTTCGCCACCGACACGCTGCTGTCCAACGATGAGCGCGAGATCCGGGACACCGTCGCTAGCTTCGCGACGCAACGACTGCGGCCGCACGTCGCGGAGTGGTTCGAGGCGGGCACCTTCCCGGCCCGCGAGCTCGCCCCTGAGCTGGGCGCGCTGGGACTGCTCGGCATGCATCTGGAGGGGTACGGCTGCGCGGGCATGTCGGCCACCACCTACGGTCTGGCCTGCCAGGAGCTGGAGGCGGTGGACTCCGGCATCCGCAGCATGGTCTCGGTCCAGGGGTCGCTTGCGATGACCGCCATCCACAAATTCGGCTCGGAGGAACAGAAGCAGCGGTGGCTGCCGGAGCTGGCCGCGGGCCGCGCGCTCGGCTGTTTCGGGTTGACCGAGCCCGACTTCGGTTCGAATCCGGGCGGCATGCGCACCCGGGCGAAGCGCGACGGCTCCGATTGGGTGCTGAGCGGCTCGAAGATGTGGATCACCAACGGCTCGGTGAGCGATGTCGCGGTGGTCTGGGCGCAGACCGAGGACGAAGGCAGGCAGGTGATCCGCGGATTCCTGGTCCCGGCCGGGACGCCCGGGTTCACGACGCGGGAGATGCACCGCAAGCTGTCGCTGCGCGCGTCGGTCACCGCGGAACTGGACCTGGACGAGGTTCGCCTGCCCGCGGACGCGGTGCTGCCGGAGTCGAGGGGACTGGCCGCGCCGCTGGCCTGCCTGAGCGAGGCGCGCTTCGGCATCGTCTTCGGTGCGCTCGGCGCGGCGCGCGAGTGCCTGGCGGCCACCATCGAGTACGCCAGGACCCGCGAGGTGTTCGACAAGCCGCTGGCCGCCTACCAGCTCACCCAGGCCAAGCTGGCCGACATGGCGCTGGAGTTCGGCAAGGGCCAGCTGCTCGCGCTGCACATCGGACGGCTGAAGGACCGCGGCGCGGTCACGCCGGAGCAGGTGAGCGCGGGCAAGCTGAACAGCACGCGCGAGGCCATCGCGATCGCCCGCGAGTGCCGGACCATCTTGGGCGCCAACGGCATCACGCTCGACTACCCGGTCTTGCGCCATGCGAACAATCTGGAGTCGGTGCTCACCTACGAGGGCACCGCGGAGGTACACCAGCTCGTGCTGGGCCGGGCGTTGACCGACGCGAACGCGTTCCGCTGACGAGCCGCTCGGCGGCGGAGCCGCGTAGCGACCGCGCTCCGTTGATCCGACCAGTCCCGGCGCTGGGCGTGGTGCGGAACGCGGCGAAAAGGGTGCGGATGGATTGCCGGATGCCGTTCGCCGACGGCATCCGGGCGAATCCGCCCTTTCCGCGCCGGACCCCCGTTCTGTAACCGATCGGACGCCGACTCGGTCGCGACGCGGATCATGATCTCCGAGAACGGATTCGGGTCTGCGCGAGCCGCGCACGGACACTACTGTCGGGTGCATGTCGTCGATCCGCGCCGCCGAGATTTTCGCGGCACTGTCGCTGACCACCGATCTCGCCGCCGGGATGCCGTTCGAGAAGGGGCTGGCCACCTGCCTGGTCGCCACCGACCTGGCCGCGCGGATCGGGCTGCCGGAAGCCGATCGCCGCGCGGTGTTCCATGCCGCCCTGCTCGGCGATCTCGGATGTACCGGCCGCGCCTCGGAGAACGCGCAGGCGTATGCCGACGACATCGCCTTCCAGCGCGCCTGCCACGTGCTGGATCCGGGCGATTCCGCCGTCTTCACCGAGCAACTGCGCCGATTCGGCGGCTGGGCGCCCGCCGCCCAATCGGCGCTGCGCAATCGGTTCGTCGCCCGGTTGCGGTCCGGCGCCACGCAGGCGCTGCGCTCGTCGAGCGAGGTCGTCCAGGCGCTCGGCTCGCACCTGGGTCTGCCGAATGCGTCGGTCCGCGCCCTGACCGAGGTGGAGGAACGCTGGGACGGACTGGGTGCGCCGAACCGGCTGCGCGGGGAGTCCATTTCGATCGCGGGCCGCGTTCTGCACGTAGCCGAACAGGCGGTGCTCGCGCTCGACGCGGTCGGCGATGAACTCGCGACCGTCTCGGGCCACGGCGACGCGCATCCAGCTGCCCCGCATGACAGCACACGCTCCGCTCTGGGCACCGTGGCGAGACGGCAGGGCGTCGTTCTGGACGAGTTGCGGCGCCGGGCCGGCGGCCATCTCGACCCCGACCTGGTGGCCGTCTGCGATGCCGATGTCATCCGCGCGGTGCTCGACGTTCCCGACCTGCTGGCCGCCGTCCTCGCCGCGGAACCGGGGACGCGGTCTTCGCTTCCGTCCGCCGAACTCGACCGGCCCGGTCTGGCGCTGGCCATGATCGTCGACTTGAAAGGCCGTTATCTGCTGGGGCATTCGGCGCACGTGGCCGGGCTCGCCGATGCCGCGGCCGTACGAATGGGCGTGCCCGCCGACGAAAGAGCGGCACTGCGCGCCGCCGCCCTGCTGCACGATCTCGGCCGGGTCGCGGTGTCCAGCGCGGTCTGGGACCGTCGCGGCCCGCTGGGACCCTGGGACTGGAAACGCGTTCGGCTGCAGAGTCTTCGGACCGAGCGCATCGTGCGCCGCTGCCCCGGGCTGGCGGCGCTGGCCGATCTCGCGGCGGGGCACCACGAACGACTCGACGGCAGCGGTTACCCGCGGGGCAAGCGCGACCTTCCACCCGGGGCTCGATTACTCGCGGCCGCCGATGTTTTCGCGGCCTGCACCGAAGCGCGGCCCTATCGCCCCGCCGCCCGGCCCGAGGAAGCCGCTGCCCAACTAGCGGCCGAGGTCGCCGCGGGCCGACTGGACGGCGATGCCTGTGCCGCCGTCGTCCGTGCCGCCGCGGACGACATCACCATCCCCGCTGTCCACGGCCTGTCCGAGGCCGAGACCGACATCCTCCGGCTGAGCGCCCGCGGCCGCTGCGGCCGCGAGATCGCCGCCGAACTGCTGTTGCCCGAGCGCGCCGTCACCCACCATCTGGCCGAAATCCGCTCCAAGACCGGCCGCCACACCCGGGCGGGCGCGGCCGTCTTCGCGATGACCCACCAGATCCTCCCCGGCTGACTCGCTCGCGCACGGATACGTCCGCACACCCGCGACGACCTGTGCTGAGATGCACCGGGCGCGCGAGACCGCACCTCACAGGCGTGTGCGGGCGGAAGCTAGCGGATTGTTACGTCTTGTCATTCAAGTGCCATGTGGGTGTCACCGGTAGGCCAGCGAAAGCGCGCATCCTTTAGAGGGACCCGGCATTGGGGCGATGCCTCCACCACCACACCATGGGAGGTGCGCGATGCACAGCTTGTCGATCGACCCCGGCGCACGGCGGTCCGCTCCGAATGCACTGGGAGCCGGCCATGTTCGTGCGTGACCATCTGCCACGACGCTCGCACGGCGTCGTACGGCCGCTGCCGGATCAGCGCGAACTGGTCGCCGCCTTCGGCGGGCACCCGAGCGAGTCGGGCGAAGACCACCCCTTGCTCGGCTGGGCCAGGACGCTGGCAGCGCTGCACCGGCAGCGCCACTCCGATCCGCTGGCCGCCGCTGGAATAGATTGCCGCCGCGCCGAACTGGTGGCCACGATCGATGCGTGGGTGGTCGACCGACTGCCGCGAAGGCGTGCGACCGACCATTTGCGCAGCGAATCCATCGGCGCCACGGTCGACCGCATGGCCGCCGCCCACGTCCACGCCAGCCATCTGCTGCACACCGCCGAGAAAGTGTCCGACACCCGGGTGCACGCAGCCTGGTACCGACTGGCGCTGCTGGCCGACGAATGGACCGACCTGATCACCGGCGGCGTCCGCGAAACGGTCCGCGGCAGGAGACCGGCATAAGCGTTCGGCCGGAAGCCGCCGTGACTCGGCTTCCGGGTTCGCCGCTCGCAGCGGTCTCGGCTACTTCCCGATGTTGCCCGTGCTGAGGAAACCGAGCAGGTCGTGGCGGGTGATCACGCCGACGGGCTTGCCGTCCTCGACGACCATCAGCGCGTCGGTGTCCGAGAGCGCCTTCGTCGCGGCGGAGATGGGCTCGCCCGAACCGATCAGCGGGAACGAGGGGCTCATGTGCTGGGCCACCGAATCGGTCAGGTTGGCCCGGCCCTCGAAGACCGCCGACAGCAGGTCGCGTTCGGACACGCTGCCCGCGACCTCGCCCGCCATGACCGGCGGCTCGGCGCCGACCACGGGCATCTGGGAGACGCCGTACTCGCGCAGGATCTCGATCGCGTCGCGCAGCGTCTCCGACGGGTGGGTGTGCACCAGGTCCGGCAGCTCGCCGGACTTGCCGCGCAAGACGTCGCCCACGAGCGGTTCGGCCGTGCCGTCCAGCCGTTCGCGCAGGAACCCGTAGGAACTCATCCACTCGTCGTTGAAGATCTTCGACAGGTAGCCGCGTCCACCGTCGGGCAGCAGCACCACGACCACCGCGTCCGGGTCGCGCCGCGCCACCTCGACGGCCGCGACGACCGCCATGCCGCAGGAACCGCCGACCAGCAGGCCTTCCTCGCGGGCGAGCCTACGGGTCATCTCGAAGGAATCCGCGTCGGAGACCGCGATGATCTCGTCCGGCACGGCGGGGTCGTAGGCCGACGGCCAGAAGTCCTCGCCGACGCCCTCGACCAGGTACGGCCGCCCGGTGCCGCCCGAGTACACCGAACCCTCCGGGTCGGCGCCGATGATCCGCACCTTCCCGCCGGAGACCTCCTTCAGGTAGCGGCCGGTGCCGGTGATGGTGCCGCCGGTGCCGACACCCGCCACGAAGTGGGTGACCTTGCCGTCGGTGTCGCGCCAGATCTCCGGGCCGGTCGTCTCGTAGTGGCTTTCCGGGCCGCCCGGGTTGGAGTACTGGTCGGGCTTCCACGCGCCGTCGATCTCACGAACCAGGCGGTCGGAGACGCTGTAGTAGCTGTTCGGGTGGTCCGGCGGCACGGCGGTCGGGCAGACCACGACGTCGGCGCCGTAAGCCCGCAGCACGTTGCGCTTGTCCTCGCTGACCTTGTCCGGGCAGACGAACACGCACTTGTAGCCGCGCTGCTGCGCGACCAGGGCGAGGCCGACGCCGGTGTTGCCGGACGTGGGCTCGACAATGGTGCCGCCGGGCCGCAGCTTCCCGGACCGCTCGGCGGCGTCGATCATCTTCACCGCGATCCGGTCCTTGGAGCTGCCGCCCGGGTTCAAGTATTCGATCTTGGCCGCGACCAGCCCCGCGTTCGGTCCCACGACCGAGTTCAACCGGACCAGCGGCGTGTTGCCGATGAGATCCACGACATGATCCGCGATGCGCATGGACCCCATAGTTGCAGACGCACTAACTGTGAGTTCGCGCACGCCGTGTGCAGCGGCCGCGGACTACCGGCGAACCGGCGCCTGCGGCCTTAGGATCGCTGCCATGAGGCAGCCGAACATCGCCCGCGCCGCAATGCTTCTGGCCGGATCGGCAGTGGCCCTAGTGGCCGGAGCCGGCGCTCGAGCGGAGGCGGCCACCGTCGAATTCCCCCAGGTGCCGACGCTCGCGCGCGGCGGTCTGTGCTGGACCAGCATCCGCACCTGGGCCGACACCGGTCCGGAATGGCCCGGGCGCGCCATCCTCAACGTGCGCGCGCTGCCCGTGAGCGGCATCGGGCCGGGCTCCTACCCGCTGGCGCCGCTGTGCGAGGTCCGCACCACTGTGGCGTGGCGCAACGTCACCACCGGCGCGACGGGCAGCTACGACAACATCGTGGTCACCGGCATCTACGGCAGCATCCAATACGCGCTGTTCCAGGACACCGGCCCCGGCCTGGTCGAGGTCACCATCTCCACCGACGCGGCGAGCATCCCGGCCCGCGGCACGTTCGTGGTCCCGGGCTGACCGATGCCCGTGCTCGGGTAGCAGCGTGAGCGCACCTCGGTTTCGCTGGCGCGCGGCCGCGCTGACCGGTGCCGCGGCCGTGCTCGCCGGTTCCGGCGCGGGGACCGCGTGGTGGGCGACCTACCGTCTGCTCATGGCGCAGGCGGGCGTCGCGCGCGGAGTGATCGGCCGGGATACCTCGAAGCCGCCGGAAGCCGACGGCATCTACACCGCGGGCTGCGCGGAGCCCGAGCCATGGCGTGCGGGCAAGCACGCCGACCTCCATCTGATGATCTTCGGCGACTCCACCGCGGCGGGCCTCGGCTGCGCGGTGGCCGAGGAGGTGCCGGGCGTGCGCCTGGCCCGAGGACTCGCCGAGGCGACCGGGCAGCGGATCCGCCTGAGCACCAAGGCGATCTCCGGCGCCACATCCAAGGGCCTGGCCGGGCAGGTGGACGCGATGTTCGTCGCGGGCCCGCCGCAGGATGCCGCGGTCATCCTGGTCGGCGCCAACGACGTCACCAAGAAGCACTCGATCCGCGCCTCCGCGCGCAGGCTCGCCGCTGCGGTCGCCCGGTTGCGCCGCGCCGACGCGGTGGTGGTGGTCGGCACCTGCCCGAATCTCGGCACGGTCGCGGCCATTCCCCAGCCGCTGCGCACCGTCGTGCAGAACTGGAGCGTACGGCTGGCCAAGGCGCAGCACGTGGCGACGACGGTCGCGGGCGGGCAACCCGTGCGCATGGGTTACCTGCTCGCCCCCGAGTTCCGCGCCGCGCCGGAGCTGTTGTTCGCCGCCGATGGCTTCCACCCGTCGGCGGCCGGCTACGAACTGGCCGCCGCGCAATTGCTCCCGGCGCTGCTGGAGGCACTGGGCGGGACAGGCGCTTTCGGTACTCGGGGACGGGACGTAGATTCGGTACGAACCCGTGAGTAACAACTCCGGTTCGCCAGAACCGTCCGACCCAAGGAGTCCTCATGCCTGAGGCCGTCATCGTTTCGACCGCACGCTCCCCGATCGGCCGGGCCCGCAAGGGTTCGCTGGTCGACCTGCGGCCCGACGATCTGACCACGCAGATTGTGCGGGCAGCGCTCGACAAGGTGCCTGCCCTGGACCCCGCCCAGATCGACGACCTGATCCTGGGCTGCGGCTCGCCTGGCGGTGAGCAGGGCTTCAACATCGCCCGTGTCGTCGCCGTGCAGCTCGGCTACGACTTCGTGCCGGGCACCACGGTGCACCGCTACTGCGCCTCGTCGCTGCAGACCACCCGGATGGCCTTCCACGCGATCAAGGCGGGCGAAGGCGATGTGTTCATCTCCGCGGGTGTGGAGACCGTGTCGCGCTATGTGAACGGTTCCGCCGACAGCTGGCCGAACACGCAGAACCCGCTGTTCGCCGAAGCGCAGGAGCGCACCGCGAAGACCGCGGAGGGCGGCGCGGGCATCTGGCACGACCCGCGCGAGGACGGCCTGATCCCGGACGTCTACATCGCGATGGGCCAGACCGCCGAGAACGTGGCGACCTCCACCGGCATCACCCGCGAGGACCAGGACCGCTGGGGCGTGCGGTCGCAGAACCGCGCCGAGGAAGCGATCAAGAACGGCTTCTTCGAGCGCGAGATCACCCCGGTCACGCTGCCGGACGGCACCGTGATCAGCAAGGACGACGGCCCGCGCGCCGGCGTCACCTACGAGGCGGTGTCCGCGCTGAAGCCGGTGTTCCGCCCGGACGGCACCGTCACCGCGGGCAACTGCTGTCCGCTCAACGACGGCGCGGCCGCTTTGGTGATCATGAGCGACACCAAGGCCAAGGAGCTGGGCCTGACGCCGCTGGCGCGGATCGTGTCCACCGGCGTGTCCGGCCTGTCGCCGGAGATCATGGGTCTCGGCCCGATCGAGGCGTGCAAGCGCGCGCTGGCGCTCGCGGGCAAGACCATCGATGACATCGACCTCGTCGAGATCAACGAGGCGTTCGCGGTGCAGGTCCTCGGCTCGGCCCGGGAGCTGAAGATCGATGAGGACAAGCTGAACGTCTCCGGCGGCGCGATCGCGCTGGGCCACCCGTTCGGCATGACCGGCGCCAGGATCACCACCACGCTGCTCAACAACCTGCAGACCTATGACAAGCAGTTCGGTCTGGAGACCATGTGCGTCGGCGGCGGCCAGGGCATGGCGATGGTCATCGAGCGTTTGAGCTGACCCGCAGACGACAAGGGCGGTCGCCGGATATCCGGCGACCGCCCTTTCGTCGTATGGCTAGTCGTTCTGGAAGTAGCTCAGCAGCCGCAGAATCTCCACGTACAGCCACACCAGGGTGACGGTGAGGCCGAGCGCGACGCCCCAGGCCGCCCGCTCCGGAGCCTGCGCGCGGATCAGCTGATCGGCGGCGTCGAAGTCGAGCAGGAAGCTGAACGCGGCGATGGCGATGACCACCAGGCTGAACACGATCGCCAGCGGACCGCCGTCGCGCAGGCCGAGGCCGCCGTCGATGAAGAAGCTGGCGACGAGGTTGCCCAGCATCAGGACCAGGATGCCGATCATGGCGCCGACGATGATCCTGGTGAATCGCGGCGTCACGCGGATGGCGCCGGTCTTGTAGACCACGAGCATGCCGGCGAAGACACCGAAGGTGCCCAGCACCGCCTGACCGATCAGCGCGCTACCGCCGACCCCGCCGAACTCGATATTGGTGAACATGAACGACAGTGCGCCGAGGAAAAGGCCCTCCGCGACGGCGTAGGACAACACGATCGCCGGGTTGTCCATCTTGTTCGCGAAGGTCGCGATCAGCACGAGCACCAGGCCGACCAGGCCGCCGCCGATCACGAACAGCGGCGCGAGCGAGGTGTTGGCGTTGGTGAGGCCGTAGGAGACGATCGCGGACAGCGCGAGCACCGCGAGGGTGATGCCCGTCTTCGTCACCACGTCGTCGATGGTCATCGAGCGCGTGGTGGGGGGAGCCTGCTGGTACTGGCCGTACTGCTGCGGGTATTGGCCGTACTGGTTGCCGAACTGGCCGGCGGAGCTCACGCCGGAACCGAAGCTGGCGTATCCACCGCCCTCCTGCCTTGGCAGGTTCCTGAAAACCGGATTGCTCGTGGTACGCATGTGAACGGCGTCCCTTTCTGGAGTCGTTGCCGCTGTTCATCGAGTTGATTCACTCGATATCCAACTGCCCTGTCCAACGTTTGTCATCCGTCGCGAGTTCCCGGGGAGTCACACAGAGCCGGACAATTCGGACTCTACCGCTGTCGTGGGTCGTGCAGACCACGCACCGACCGAGTCACGGTGAATTTCCGGTTGCGGCCCATCACTTCGGTCCGGCCCACCATCCGTTCGACCACGGCCCGATAGTTCAAATGCGAGTTGAACACCGTCCACAGCTCTCCACCCGGGCGCAACACCCGCCCGGTCTCGGCGAACATCTTGATGGCCGATCCGGTGTGCACGGCCGCGCCGATATGGAACGGCGGATTGCACAGCACCAGGTCGGCGCTGTTGTCCGCCGCCGAGGACATGGCGTCGTCGCGCACAACGCACACTCGGTCGGCGACCCCGTTCGCCTCGGTGGTGGCCCGCGCCGAGGCGACCGCGGCGGCGGATTGGTCGGTGGCGATCACCTTGATGCCCGGCCGCGCCGTGGCCAGGGCGACGGCAAGGATGCCGGTGCCGCAGCCGAGATCGATGGCGTCGCGCGCGTCCGGCTTCATCAGTCTCAGGTGCTCGAGCAGGAACCTGGTGCCGATGTCCAGGCGGGCCCCGGAGAATGCCGCGCCGTGCGCGACCACGTCGAGACCGAGTTCGTCCAGCCGGTCGCGCACCGGGAACGGCCGACCGGCGACGGGTTTGGGTCCGGCCACCAGCAGGGTCCGCGACTTCTGCCTGCCACGGCTGGCGCGCACCTCGGAGAACGACTGCGCCAGAACGTCGTTCATCGACTTGGTCAGATACTTGTCCCGCCCGCCCGCGAACACCTCGACCGCCGGATCCGCGTAGCGCGCGATCGCGTCGGCGACCTCGGCCAGACCGGCCAGCATCCGGGGCAGGCGAAGCAGGACCACCTGGGCATCGCGCAGCAACTCGGGGCCGAGCGGGTGCGCGGTGTAGCGATCCGACATGCCCGCCGCGCGGGCGTTGTTCGCGAGGGCGAGTTCGCCGGTGAGCAAGTCCTGATGTACCCGGACGTCGCGCAGATCGTGTCCCGCGATAGCGCCGAGGGTCAGTGCACCATAGGCGTCACCGATGATGGCTACTTTCCCGCTATCCACAGTCGCGAGGGCGTCGGCCGCGACGTCGAGGATCAGCCGATCGGCGGCGTCGACGGCGTAGAGGTTCAGCGCCTCCACGTCCGGATACCGCCGCAACCGGCCAAGTACGTCCTCGACATTTCCCACGCCTCAAGTGTGCTAGATCGTTGCCGCATGGTCGCGCCCACCCCGCCCTATCGATCCCGCCGGATTCCCGGCATGGCGATCCGCACGCTGAATCCGGTCAGGGCAGGCGGTTTCGCGGACGCATCGATGAATACGGCGTTCGATCAACCGCCGATCCTCTCGGGCTCGACGGAGGGGCGATCCGGCGCCGGCGCCCACTCCACCGGCCACGGCAGGACTCTCGCACACAGGACAAAAACCATGGCAATCAAATAGCAATTAATCGGACTCGGCAGGCCGACCATTCGAGGTGCACGAGTGTTCGCACCCCCGCGTAGTTTGCGGCCGACCGATGGCGAATCCCTCGCAACGCTCTCCGGTTACGCCGTCCGCGGCCTTTCGCTGAGTAGCATCGGGCCATGCGCAACAGGATGGTGCTCATGGTCGCGGTCGCGACGGCACTGCTCGCGGGCTGCGGGGACGGCGAGACGGCACCGGGCCTACCGGCTGCGTCGAACACCGCCACGTCGGTTGAGGTAGCGCAGGCCCCAGCCCCCGGGGACACCGCACCGAAGCAGGGCAAGCCTTCCGGCGACGCCGCGCTCACGGTGACCGATGTGCGGCTGGGAAGTCAGCCCGGTTTCGATCGCGTGGTCTACGAACTCGGCGGGGCGGGCACGCCCGGTTGGATCGTCCGGTACACCGACCGGGCGGTGCAGGACGCCAGTGGCAATCCGGTGGACGTGGCGGGCCGATCGATCCTGGAAGTACGAATCCTGGGCTCGGCTTACCCGTTCGACAGCGGCGTGACGCCGTACCAGGGCCCGGACCCGGCCGTCGACGCGGCGGTCTCCGGCATCGCGGGCGTCTACCGGACGACGGTGTTCGAGGGCGTGACGCAGTCGTTCATCGGCGTGCGGGCCGACCGGCCCTCCTTCACCGTCACCACGCTGTCCAACCCGACCCGGTTGGTGGTCGACGTCGCAAGCTCCTAGATACCGGTACCGCCAACGGGTATACCGAGAGCGGGGGCTAGACTCGGTACTCGTGGTCGACCGCCGCGCACTTCCCGCCGCCGGGCTCGCCCAGCTCCTAGGGGTGCTGGCGTTGGTCGCCGGGGTCGTCGCGATGCATTCGGCGGTCTTCGGGTTCTCCGGCCACGCCCACGCGGCCGGCATGCACACCCTCGCGCCCGCCTCCGACGCGGTAGCCGACGGACTCGAACGAGCTGCCGCCGCACCCGGGTTTCCTCATCGACAGGCCACACCGCGAACCCCGGACAGCGCTCCGGCCGGCCACGATCGACTTCCGCCGCAGGACAGGGCGCACCACGACTCATCTGCGCCTCGAGCCGTCGAGGCGGCCTCAGGCGCGTCATGGCACGCGACCGTCGCGGCGAAGATGTCCCACTGCGCGGGCGGCGGGTGCGACAGCGAGCACAGCGCACTGCACGGCTGCGTGTTCATCTTGGCCGCCTCCATCGCGCTGGCCGCGTTGGTGCTGCTCCGCCGATTGGCGTTCGATCGCCCCAGCGGCGGTGCGGCACGACCGCGGCACTGGCGGGCGCGGCGTGCACGACCGCCGCCGTGGACCGTGCTCACCTTGGCCGAACTGGCGATTCTGCGGATCTGACAGCTCCGTCGCCGCCGTGTGTCCGAACCACGGTGGCAGCGCAGTCCACTCCGTCCTCAGACTTCGCACTTCGCAAGGAGCGACCCCATGTTCATCACTCGCACCCGATCGGCCCTCGCTCTCGCCGCGGCGGCCGCGGTGAGCCTCGCCGGATGCGGCGACGCCGACACCGGGCACACCACCGAGCACGGCACCTCGACCACCACGGCGGCCGTAACGACCGCACCCGCCCGAGCGGCGCACAACGACGCGGACGTGATGTTCCTCCAGATGATGTATCCGCATCACGCCCAAGCCGTCGAGATGGCGCGGCTGGTGCCGACGCACACCGACAACCAGCAGTTGCGCGCGCTCGCCACGCAGGTGGAGCAAGCGCAAGCGCCGGAGATGCAGCAGATCACCACCCTCTTGCAGAGCTTCGGCAAACCGGCGCCCACCCCGAGCGAGGGGCACGGCGGCCACGAAATGCCGGGCATGATGTCCGCCGAACAGATGGCGGCGCTGGACGCGGCATCGGGTCCGGACTTCGACCGTCAATGGCTGACCATGATGATCGAACATCACGCGGGCGCGATCGCCATGGCCCAGACCGAGCTGGCCGAGGGCGAGAACGCCGACGCGAAGGCGCTCGCTCAGCGGATCATCGCCGCCCAGCAGGCCGAAATAGCGCAGATGCGAGTCATGCTCGGCCAGAGCTGAACCGCTCCCCCGCGCCGATATCGGTTGGCCATCGTTATCGGCGCGGGCCCGGCGGGGCGGGCCCCGCGACATACCTTCGGATTGTCCGCGCCTACCGCGACGACACCAACGCCTCGGCCGACACGCTGGCCCGCCGCGCCGACACCGACACTTTGAACGCGGCGATCGACCGGTTCAACGCCACGAAGAATACCGCGCTGACCGCCTGTCAGGGGCACGGCACCCGCTGAACCGTACCGGCCGGGCTCACGCCTGCCCGACGGCATCGCGGCACACGCCGCCGTTCGACCGGAGCGGTATCGCCTTCTCATCGTTGAGGAATCCCGCCGTGCGGCTGTAGCATCTGGCCGTTTACTGCCACGCGGAACGGGACGATTACATGACCAGCGGTATCCGGGATACTCGTCCACCCGCCCGGAAAGGCCGCCGCCGCAGATCCGCCGAATCGGCCACGCCGACGTTCGCCGCGCTGCTGGCCGCCGCCGCGGAGCACAATCCCGACGGCGTCGCTGTGGTCTGCGACGACAGCGAGATCACCTACCGCGACCTCGACGCGCGCTCCTCGCGGCTGGCCCGCACGCTGATCGCCGCGGGCGCGGGCCCCGAAACAGCGGTAGCGGTGGCGCTGCCACGTTCGCTCGATTCGGTGCTCGCGGTGTGGGCGATCGCGAAGTCCGGTGCGGCGTTCGTCCCTGTGGATCCGGCACTTCCCTTGTCCCGCATCAAGTTCCAGGTCATCGACAGCGGTGCCGCGCTGGGCCTGACCCAGGCCGCCCACGTGGCGACACTACCCACTGAGGTGCGCTGGCTCGCGCTGGACGATGCCGAAGTGATCGCACAGGTGGCGGCGAATCCCGCGAGCCCTATCGCGTATTTCGAACGCCCCGTCCGACTTCGCGCCACCCACGCGGCCTACGTGATCTACACATCGGGATCGACCGGACGCCCGAAAGGCGTCGCCGTGACCCATGCCGGGCTCGCCCCGCTGTGCGCCGAACTGGCCGCGCGCCACGCGCTGGACAAAGACGCGCGGGTGCTGCACTTCGCGTCACCGAGCTTCGACGCCTCGGTGCTGGAGTTGCTGCTCGCGATCTGCTCCGCCGCCACGCTGGTGATCGCCCCACCGACCCTGTACGGCGGCACCGCGCTGGTGGAACTGCTCGCACGGCAGGCGATCACCCACGCCTTCCTCACTCCGTCCGCGCTGGCCACGATCGAGCCGACCGGACTGCCCGCCCTGCGTTCGGTCATGGTCGGCGGCGAGCCGTGCCCGCCGATGTTGCCCCGGCACTGGGCAGGCGACGGCCGTCTGTTCCACAACGCCTACGGCCCGACGGAATCCACCATCGTGGCGACGCTGAGCCCGCCGCTGTCACCGGACGCACCGGTCACCATCGGGTCGGCTGTGCCCGGTATGCGCTGCCAGGTACTCGATCACCGGTTGCGCCCGGTCGGCGTCGGCGTCGTCGGCGAGCTGTACGTGTCCGGGCCCGGGGTGGCGCGGGGGTACCACGGACGCCCGGATCTGACCGGACAGCGGTTCCTCGCCGATCCGTTCGGACCGCCCGGCTCGCGGATGTACCGCACCGGCGACCTCGTCCGGCGCACCACCTCGGGCCATCTGGACTATTTCGGGCGGGCCGACGACCAGGTCAAGGTCAGGGGTTTCCGGATCGAACTCGGCGAGATCGACGCCATCCTCTCGACACAGCCCGGCGTCCGGCTGGCCGTGACCGTCGACCGCAAGACCGCCGCGGGTGAGACCACGCTCGCCGCCTTCGTCCAACCCGAACCGGGCCATGCCCCTGACCCCGCCACGCTGGCCGACGCGCTGGCCGCGCTGCTGCCGAAGTACATGGTGCCCAACACGATCACGGTCGTGGATCGGATCCCGCGCACCCCGACGGGCAAGGCCGATCGGCCCGCGCTGCGCGTGCGCGCACTGGACGAGCCGGACTACCGGCCCGCCGTCGACCTCGGCGAGGAGACGGTCGCCGAGGTCTTCGCACGCGTGCTGGGCCGGGAACGGTTCAGTGCCGACGCCGATTTCTTCGCGGCGGGCGGCAACTCGCTGCTGGCGACGCAGGTCGCCGCGCGGCTGAGCGAAACATGGCGGCTGCGCATCCCACCCCGGCTGGTGTTCGACCATCCGACGGTCGCCACCTTGTCCAAGGCGATCCGCTCGCAGCAATTCGACACTGCACGCCCGGTGTTGCGCGCACGGACCAGGCCGGAGCGCATCCCGCTGTCGCCGGCCCAGCTGCGGTTCTGGCTGCGCAACCAGTTCGACACGACGTCCTCGGTGGACAACATCGGCTTCGCGCTGCGGCTGTCGGAGCTGGATATTCCCGCCTTGCGCGCGGCATTCGCCGACACGGTCGAGCGGCACGAGTCGCTGCGTACGCGATATCCCGCCGACGCGACCGGACCGCGGCAACTCATCCTCGGCACCGAGCAGGTGGTCGACGATTTCGCGGTGGAGGAACTGTCCGACGACGCGGTACCCGACCGGGTCCGCGCGATCCTGCGGCACGGGTTCGACGTGTCGGCCGAGGTGCCGCTGCGCGTCCGGCTGCTGCGCACCCCCACCGAGTACGTCCTGGTCTGCGCCCTCCACCACATCTGCGCCGACGGATCCTCACTGGCGCCGCTGGCCCGCGACGTCGCTTTGGCCTACGCCGCCCGCAGCGCGGGGGCCGCCCCGGCCTGGCTGCCACCGGATGTGCAGTACGCCGACTACGCCCTGTGGCAGCAGGATCTGCTCGGTTCCCGCGACGACCCCGATTCACCGCTGTCGCGGCAACTGGCGTACTGGACCGGCGAGCTGGCCGGTCTGCCCGACGAACTCGATCTGCCCGCCGACCGGCCGCGCCCGCCGGTGGCCACACTTCGCGGCTCGGCCACTCAGCGGACGGTGCCAGCGAGCTTGCACCGCGACCTGCTCACCGTCGCGCGCGCCCACCGATCGACGCTGTTCATGGTGATGCGCTCGGCGCTCGCCGTGCTGCTGGCCCGCCTGTCCGGAAGCGACGACATCGCGATCGGCGTGCCGATGACCAACCGGGCCGAGCCCGCGCTCGCGGATGTCGTCGGCATGTTCGTCAACACCACCGTCTCCCGGACCAGGATCGAGCCCGCGGAGAGTTTCACCGCTCTGCTGCGCCGCACCAGGGAACGGGATCTGGTCAATTTCGCGCACTCCGAGGTGCCGTTCGAGCACGTGGTCGACGCCGTCGATCCGACCCGATCACCCGGACGCCACCCGCTCTACCAGGTCGGCTTCGCGTTCCAGAACTTCACGCAGGCAACCCTGGACCTGTCCGGCCCCAACGTGTCGTTCCTCGACGTGGACGCCGACACGGCGAAAACCGATCTGCACATCGGTGTGGTCGACATCCGCGACGACGACGGCGAGCCCGGCGAGATCATCATCCGATTCGGTTACAGCACAGACCTGTTCGACGAGCACACGGTGCAGCGCTTCCTCGACGGCTACATCCGCACCCTGCTGCGGGTCGCGGCCGAGCCGGACGCCGTGGTCGGCGACATCGACATCATGGACCCGGTCGAGCACAAACGCATCCGCTCCTGGGGCGCCGGAGCCGAGCACGACGTGCGGGCCGAGCCGCTCACCGCCGCGACGGCGCGACAGGCCGCGGCGACGCCGGACGCGATCGCGGTGGTCTGCGGGTCCGAGACGCTCACTTACGCGCGACTGCTCGAACGATCCGCGCGGCTGGCTCGCTGGCTGATCGAACGAGGCGTGGGTGCGGAGACCGTCGTCGCGGTGGCGATGCGGCGGTCGATCCAGCAGGTCGTCGCGCTGCACGCGATCGTGGCGGCGGGCGCGGCCTGGGTGCCGATCGACCCGGGACACCCGGCCGAACGCATCCGGTATGTGCTCGAATCGGCGGCGCCCCGGTGCGTGCTGACCACCGCGGCGGACGGTTTCACCGCGGCCGAGGCTTACGACGTCGACACTCTGGACCTCGACCGCTTCGGCGCGGAACCCGTGCTCGACGCCGAGCGCCGGACACCGTGGCACGCCGACCACCCCGCCTATCTCATCTACACCTCCGGGTCGACCGGCCGCCCCAAGGGCGTGGCGATCAGCCATCGGGCGATCGTGCACCAGCTCGCCTGGATGCAGGCGGAATACGGTGTCGACGCCACCGACGTCTATCTGCACAAAACTCCCGCGACCTTCGACGTGTCCCTGTGGGGCTACTTCCTGCCGCTGCGCGCGGGCGCGCGGATGGTGCTGGCCGGACCGGACGAGCATCGCGACCCGGCGGCGCTGTCCCGGCTGATCGCCGAGCACCGGGTGACGCTCACCGATTTCGTTCCCGCGATGCTCACCATATTCGCCCAGCAGGCAACGGCGGACGAACTGTCCTCGCTACGAGCTGTTTTCGTCATCGGGGAGGCGCTGCCGCCGGAAACCGCGCGTGCCTTCGCGAACGTGACCAAGGCCGAGTTGCACAACCTGTACGGACCTACCGAGGCCGCGGTGAGTATCACGCGACACGCGGTCTCGGCCGCCGATCGCACCGCGGCCGGCGTATCCATCGGTGTGCCGGAATGGAATTCGCGCTGCCACGTGCTGGACGACCGGTTGCGGCCGGTTCCGGTGGGAGTGGCGGGCGAACTCTACCTCGGTGGGGTTCAACTGGCCCGCGGTTACCATGGCGCGCCGGGTCTGACCGCGGCCCGGTTCGTCGCCGATCCGCTGCACCCGGGCGAACGGATGTACCGGACCGGTGACCTGGTGCGCTGGAACCGCATCGGCACCCTGGACTATCTGGGACGCACCGACTTCCAGGTCAAGGTCCGCGGCCACCGCATCGAACTCGGTGAGATCGAAGCGGCTTTGCTGGCCGACCCGGCGGTGGGCCGGGCCGCGGTGGCGGTCAAGGGCTCCGATGCCGGGGACCGGCTGGTCGGCTACGTCGTCGCCGCGCCGGGGGCCACGGTCGACCCGGATGTCGTGCGTCAGTCTGTCGCCCGCGTGCTGCCCGGTTACATGGTGCCGACGGCGGTGCTGGCGCTCGACGCGTTCCCGGTGAACACCAGCGGAAAGCTCGACCGCGCCGCGCTACCCCAGCCGGTGTTCGCCGCACGCACCGGTGCGCAGCCCGGCACCGCGCTGGAGCGCGCGGTCGCGGAGGTCTTCGCCGACGTGCTCGGCGTGTCCCCGATCGGGGTGGCCGACGACTTCTTCGAACTCGGCGGGTCGTCACTGCTCGCGTTCACGTTGCACCAGCGGCTGTCGGAGCGGCTCCGCCGCGACGTGCCGATGTCGGCGATCCTCGCGGCCCCGACCGTCGGCGGCCTCGCGGCGCGACTGGCGGGCGGGTCCACCCCCACCGCGGCGACACCGGAACGCGACGCCGTGCTGGAGCCGGAGATCGGCATCGGCGGATGCGAGCCCGCGCACACCGGTCCGCCACAGGAGATCCTGCTGACCGGCGCGACCGGTTTTCTCGGCGTACACCTGCTGCAAGCCCTGCTGGACCGCACCGAGGCGAGGGTGTGGTGCGTGGTGCGCGCCGCCGACGCCGAGGAAGGCATCGACCGAATCCTCGGTGCGCTGAGCCACTACCGGCTCTCCGGGACCACCGCCGCAGAGCGGATCGTCGTCGTCGCGGGCGACCTCACCGCACCGCGCCTCGGCCTCGACCCCGCCGACTACGACCGATTGGCCGACAGCATCGACGTGATCTATCACAACGGCGCGCGCGTCAATCACGTCGACCCTTATGCCCGGCTACGGCAGGCCAACGTCGAGGGCACCCGCGAGTTGTTGCGGCTGGCGACGGCGCGGCGGGTCAAGCCGTTCCACTTGGTCTCCACCATGGGCGCGGCGGTCGCCGCGACGCCGGATTCGCCGGTGGTCACCGAGGACATCCGGCTACCCGCGGAGCAGGTGTCCGGCAACGGCTACCTCGCCTCCAAATGGGCCGCCGAGGAACTGGTCCGCCAAGCAGGCGAACGTGGTGTGCCCGTCGCCATCTACCGTCCGAGCACCATCTGCGGTTGCCCGGACGTAGGCGTGAACAGCCCGCAGGATTCGCTGTGGAACATGGTGCGAGCCGCCGCGATGCTCGGCATGGCGCCCGACGTGGGCGACGCGACCGTTTCCTTGGTTCCGGTGAACTACGTGGCGAGCGCGATCGTGGAGATCTCGGCTCGTCCGCGCTCGGAAACCGTGTATCACCTGGTCAACCGGGCCCCGGTAGCGGTCGGGGAGATCCTCGCCAGTCTGCGCGCGCACGGTTTGCCGGTGGCGACGATGCCGGAGGACACGGTGCGCGCGGGCCTGGCCAGGGAAGCGCGGCGGCGCGACGCGCTCGGCGACGATTCGCTGGTGCGCGCGGCCCTGCTGAGCCACGACTTCGCCGGACTCGCCGGTCACCTCGACTGGGCCGACGACCACACCCGCGCCGCGCTCGCGGACACCGGCATGGCCTGCCCGGAGATCGACCGTGCGGTGGTGGACACCTTCGTCCGGGAGTTCATCGAGTCGGGTTTCCTGCCCCGGGATTGACGCTCGTCAGTACCCCGGCGGCACGGTGGCCCGTTCGGCGGGCTGTTCGGCGTGCCTGCGCGCCCGCACCTGCTCCAGCACGATCAGGCCGACCCCGATCAACAGGAAGACGACGGTGATGATCGCGGCCACGACCGAGAGCCTGCCGAACCCCCAGCCGGCGAGCACCGCCGCGGTGATCGCACCCGCCGCGGCGACCAGCAGCAACCCGTACCCCGGCCAGTTCCTGGTGTCGGCCATCGTCGCTCCGGGCGGCGGCGCGGAGTCGCGCGCGATATCCGGGGCGTCATCGATCGGAGGGATCTCCCATGGGCCGTCGTCCGCTGTCACTGGTTGTTCCTCCCGCCGCGATACCGGCCGTTGTTCCGGTATCTGATGCGGAAAGGGTGCCCGGTTCCTCTCCACCGAAACGCGAGCGGCGATCCGCTCCGGGTTCAGTTGTAGGACTTGGTTACTCCGTCGAGTAGGTGCTCCAGGGTGTCGTAGGTCGGGGTGGCGAGGACGTCCAGCAGGTCCGGGGCCACCGGGACGTTGCGTTCTGCGACGACCTTCGCGAACTGGGCGCCGTCGTTGGTGCGGAAGCCGTGCTCGGCGGCGAGGCGCTGCAATTCCGGGTCGGTGGACAGCAGGCGCCCGAGCCGATCACCCGTCGCACCGAACGGCACCAGCGTATGCCGGGACAACACCGTCGGTGACGGGTACAGCAGCGTCATCTCGGGCTTGATCTGGCCGCGCACGGTCGCCTCGACGTACTGCGCCTCGTAGATCCAGGCCATCGGCGTCGGGCCCATACCCGTGGCGAGATAGTTGTTGAACGGGCCCTCGGTGGTGTTCTCGGTATAACCCTGGCCCACGAAAAGCCGCGACACCGCGGGGAGGACGGCCTGCTCGGCGTTCTGCCCCTGCACGATCGTGTTGTTGTTCGCGACGTAGCTCGCCGCGGCCAGATACATGGCCGCGGAGTTGGAGCTGCGCGGGTCGGTGGTGGAGATCAGGATGTTCTTGCGCACCGGGTAGGCGGTGTTGTCGGGCAGTTCGTCCCAGCGGGTGCCGTTGCGGACCAGCTCGAGGTAGCGGCGCAGGTCGAGCGTCGGCGCCTGGCCGGGGCGCACCGCTCCCGCCCGGGTGAGCAGCTCGGCGATCGGTGCGAACGTCGCGACAGCCATCGGCGAGGAGAACGGCGTGTATTTCGCGGTCACGTTGCGTTGCCGCTGGATTCGCTCGGCGGCCTGTTCGCTGGACGGGAAGGCGAAATCGAACTTCGTGAGATCGATGGACGTGGCGATCTGCCGCGAACCGGCGGGCTCGACCTCGACGCGCACGCCGTTGCGCGCCAGCGCGTCGATCACCTTGGGGTCTTGGAAGAACGGCATCTTCTCCGAGCCGACCACACCGTGGACGACCGTGAGCGCCGCGGCGGGCGCGGCGGTGGGCGCCTCCGGAGCGGGTTGCCGCACGGCGAGAACCACGGCGATCACCGTCAGAACGACGACAGCGCCCACGGCGTACGGTGCGAAACGCTTCTTGGACGACAAAAGCTCACGGAGCTCCGGCAGTTTTCCGGGAGCGGCGGCGGGGGCCTGCGGCGACTTGTCCATCGGGACCGTGGTGGGTTGCACTTCCGCCGCGGGAGACTTCTCCAATTCCCGCCGCACCAACCGCTCGATCAGAATCGGAACGAACTGCCGCACCGGGCGGCCCTCGAATTTCTGCCGCGCCGCACCGACGGCGCTCTCGATATGGTCCGGAGAATAAGTCTCGGTGTAGTTTTCGACCAGCCGCTCCGTCATCTGACGGATCGCCTGTTCCTCACGGACGGTATCGACAACCACCACAATCTCCTCGGCGTCGGGGGTAACGCGGCAGCGTCTCCGGCCCGCACCGCGCCGGCCAACACTAGCCCCCATCCCTCCACCGCCGACATCCGGAAGAACTTCCCTCCGGTGAACGATTTCGACTGAGCCGGTGCGCATCTCACATCGCCACGCACACCCGTCCGCCCAGCTCACAGACCCGCGAACCACGCGAGCGCGGCACGCATGACAGCCCGCCGACGCCGCGTCCGGGCTCGACCCCGCCATGCAGAATTCAATGGGCAATATCCGAGCCGCCACCACGTGTTGTACTCCCGTTTCCCACCACCATTGGACTGGGCGGGCGCATCGACGCCGCGGTCGGCTCCGCGGCACATCGACGGCACCGAAGTTACTTTCTGGTAGCACAGAGCGAGAGTTGACGATATCGTCAGCATGTTGCCGTCGAAAGGAGCGTTATGTCTCGCGTCGCTGTGGTCACCGGTGCGTCGTCCGGAATCGGGAAGGCTACGGCCGCCGCGCTGGCCGGGCGGGGGTATCGGGTGATCGGCACCAGCCGCAATCCCGACGCCATCGGTTCGGACGCCGTGCTGCCGGGGGTCGAGTATCGGGCGCTCGACCTCACCGATCCGGCTTCGATCGAGGCCTTCGCCGCCGGTCTGGACCACGTCGACGTGCTCGTGAACAACGCGGGCGAGAGCCAGGCGGGGCCGCTGGCCGAGTTGCCCACCGACGCCGTCGAGCGACTGTTCCAACTGAATGTGCTCGGCCCGATCGCCCTGACCAAGGCGGTGCTGCCCGGCATGCGGGATCGCCGCTACGGGCGTGTCGTCATGGTGGGGTCGATGCTCGCCAGCTTCCCCATGCCCTACCGCTCCTCCTATGTCGCCACCAAGGCGGCGCTGCGTGGCTTCGCGGTCGCCGCCCGCTTCGAGGAATCCCCCTTCGGCGTCTGGATCACCGCCGTCGAGCCCGGCCAGATCGACACCGGCCTGCGCGAACGCCGCACCAAGTACCTCACCGACGGCTCCCCCCACACCGCCGATTTCACGACCTTCATGGCGAAACTCGACGAAAACCAGTCCAAGGGCATCACCCCTGAAAAGGTCGCCACCACGATCGTCAAAGCGATCGAAGCCCCGCGCCCCCAACCCCTCTACGCCGTAGGCAGCAATGCCCCCGCCCTCTTCACCCTCCGCCGCCTCCTCCCCCGCACCGCCATGGAACGCATAATCGCCCGCGCCCACGGACTCTCACGCTGACAGGTTGCGGGCCGGGTGGCCCGCAACTCACCGCCGTTACAGCTACGTCATGTCGCGATCGCCCACTGCCCGTGCCGTGCAGCCAGTAGCACCGATCACTAAGACACAGGGCGTGCCGATCTTGTCCATCTCGTACAGATGGGCGACATCAACGTCACCAAATCCGGCACCGACGAGCTAGGCATGATCTAGGGGCGATCGCAGGGCCCGAACAGATCGTTCCGCCTCCGCCAACGCGATCCAGAGGAGCACAGCCGACGATGTCACCGAGCGAGCGCACTACCGATCGTGTACTGGCCGTGTGGGCGCCCCCGGAATTCGTGTCCGACGGCAGCAACGGAATTCTGAGTTGGGTCGGACCAGCGTTGCGTACGCCCACCGGGTTGCGGCTGTCCCTCGCGGCGGAAGTGGTCGGCGATGCCGCGCCGTCGTTGCGGAGTTACCAGGTCGGGGTGTCGGCACTGGCCAACGGTGTGGCCACCGACGTGGGCTGGGGAAGCAGTTCGTCCGACACCCACGCCGGCACGACCTTCACATTGCCCGACCTCGGCCCGGATACGACACCGGTCGATATCGAACTGACCATCGACGACGTCACCACCGACGGTCCCTGGGTGAGGCGACTGTCTCGGCCGAACGACATCGCCTACTCAGCGCCGCTGGGCGATCCACGGGGCCGATTGGCCATGCTGACGAATCCAGCTTTCGTCACCGACGAGGATGGTCCGATCGAGGCCTGGATCGGACCGATCACGCTCGATCCCAACGGCATCGAGTTCCTCTACACCGCAACCGCGCTCGACGAACGCGCACCATCCATCTGGGACTACGAGGTCGATGCCGTCCTGCGCGCCAACTTCGGAACCTCGGAGGTGGTGGCCGGCGAATCGACCTCGGCGACACGAACGATCAGAACCTTCCAGGCCCCGATCCCGGACGACATCGCAGACACGCCCTGGGACTTCGAGCTGACCCTTACCGACCACACGGCAGGACTCACCTGGTCGACCGAATTTTCGTGGAATGGGCCGATGTCCTAGCGCTCGCACTGCCAGCTCCCTGGTACAGGTCGGCACAATAGCTCGACCCGAGGACTGCAGACGGAGGGCGTCTGCACGGGTGCGAAGGGCAGCGAGGAAAGCGATCTACCTTCGGCTCAGTAAGTGCCCCCAGTCGGACTCGAACCGACACTTGGCGGATTTTAAGTCCGCTGCCTCTGCCAATTGGGCTATAGGGGCGTCCGGGACAGCGTACCGAGTCGTACGGCTGTACCGGAATTCCGACAATTTGTCGGGGTGGCGGGGCGTCGGCCGTGGCCGGGTGTCGGACGGCGCGGTCGGGTGACCGGCGCCGGTGGCGGTTGTTCGCAGCCCGGGTTGGCAGGCGTCCCAGAGAACTAGATCGGTGGCGGCGGGCTGGTGTTAGCGTCCGCGAGTCATCTCGGCGTGTCGGATGTTCGCGGCGGGGTGTCAGTGCCGGGGTGGCAGCGGGATCCTGGCGAGGTCGGTGGCTATGTGGATCTCACCGGAGAAGTACTTCGCCGCTTCGGCCAAGTGCTCGTCGAGGTCGCGGTAGCGCTGGGAGAAGTGGGTGAGCACCAGGGTGCGAACGCCTGCGTCGGCGGCCACCCGGGCGGCTTGGCCCGCCGTGAGATGGCCGTATTCGAGAGCCAGGTGTTCGTCGGCGTCCAGGAACGTGGCTTCGATGACGAGCATGTCGACGTCGGCGGCCAGCTCCCCGATTCCTGGGCACAGCCGGGTGTCCATCACGAAGGCGAAGCTCTGACCGGAGCGCGGTTCGCTGATCTCCGCCAAAGTGATCGTGCGCCCCTCGGATTCGACACTGCCGCGCTGTTGCAGTTCGGAGATGATCGGGCCGCGCAATCCCAGGGCGCGCAACCGGTCCGGCAGAATGCGCCGGCCGGGCGGCTCGCTGAGCCGATAGCCGAAGGTGTCCACCGGATGGGAGAGCCGCACCGCCGTCACCGTGAACGGGGCCTCGGGCAGGTCGACGGGACCCGGGGCGAGGATCGGGCGAGGCCGCAGCTCGGCGCGGTGATAGTACGACGTCGCGTTGACCAGGCGCTCGTAGTACGCCGCGCCGGACGCCGGGAAGCAGACGTCGACCGGATGCGGCACCCGGTCGAGGTTGATCCGCTGCACCACTCCGGCCAGCCCGAGACTGTGGTCGCCGTGGAAATGGGTGATGGCGATCCGGGTGAGCCCGGTGACGGTCACACCGGCATAGGTCATCTGCCGTTGCGTGCCCTCACCGGGATCGAACAGGATCGCCTCGTCGTCCCACCGGAGCAGGTACCCGTTGTGGTTTCGCTGTTTCGTCGGCACCTGACTAGCGGTCCCGAGAACAACCAACTCACGCTGCGACACGGCGTCAGGCTATCCGCCGCCACCCCACACTCGAACTCCGGCCGCGCACTAGGTGACGGAAGCCTTCCGGAGCACGGAGTTGTGCCGCGAGTAGGCGAAGTAGACGACGAACCCGATCACCATCCACACCAGGAACCGCAGCCAGGTCTCCACCGAGAGATTCAGCATCAGCCACGCGCACGCCAGCACCGCCAGGATGGGGATCAGCGGTACCAGCGGAACCCGGAATCCACGCGGCAGGTCCGGACGCGTGCGTCGCAGGATGAGCACACCGACCGACACCAGCACGAACGCGAACAGCGTCCCGATGTTGACCATCTCCTCCAGTGTGCCGAAGTCCACGAACCCGGCCAGCAGCGCGCACGCCACGCCGACGATGACGGTGACCCGCACCGGCGTGCCGTTCTTACCGGTGTGCGAGAGCTTGCGCGGCATCAGCCCGTCACGCGACATCGCGAACAGCACCCGGGTCTGCCCGAGATACATCACCATGACCACCGTGGTGAGCCCGGCGAGGGCGCCGATCGAGATGATGTTCTTCGCCCAGGTCACCCCGTGGATGCCGAACGCCGTGGCAAGGGTCGCGTCGCCATGGGACAACTCGGTGTAGGGCACCATGCCGGTGAGCACGAGCGACACCGCGACGTACAGGATCGTCACGATGAGCAGCGAGCCGAGGATGCCGCG
>NZ_JBSGEZ010000056.1:0-50322 GCF_053603155.1 Nocardia sp. NPDC004260
AAACACCCAGCAACCAGAAGCCATCCAAACCCCCCGGGCCACGACCCCGCCGAACAGGATAAAAACCCAGCTCAGAGGTTAAAACTCAAGCTAGTCGCGCCAGACAGGTGGGCGCTTCGCCAGGAAGGCCGCCATTCCTTCGCGGGCGCCGGGAAGTTGAGCGGCCGCGGCCATGACTTCCAAGGCGAGGGCGTAGGCATCTGCTTCCGGACGGTCGAGCTGGCGGTAGAGAGTGCGTTTGCCCAGTGCCTTGCTGGCGCGGCTGCCGCGGGTAGCTCGGGCGAGCAACTCGTCGACGGCGGTGTCCAGCTCGGCATCCGGCACCGCTTCGTTGATCAGGCCCCATTGTTCGGCGGTGCGGGCATCGATCGGGTCGCCGGTGAGGGCGAGTTCCATCAGTCGTTTGCGGCCGACGGCGCGGGCTACCGGCACCGCGGGGGTGTGGCAGAACCAGCCGCCCTTGCCGCCGGGCAGCGCGAAACCGGCCGATTCGGCGGCGACAGCCAGATCGCACGAGGCCACCAGTTGGCAGCCGGCGGCTGTGGCCAGACCTTGCACCCGAGCGATCACCACCTGCGGGACCGACTCGATGGTCGACATGAGCTCGGTGCACAGTGTGAGCAAATCTCGCACGCCGAGCAGGTCACGAGCGGCGACATCGGCGAAATCATGTCCTGCGGAGAACACCGGACCGTGCGCCCCGAGCACTATGCCGGTGGCGTCGGTCTCGCCGGCACCCCGGAAGGAGGCGAGCAGCTCGGCCAGATGTTCGCCGGACAGCGCATTGCGCCGCTCCGGCCGGTTCATCGTGATGCGCACTGTGTCGCCGTCCCGCGCGACCAGCACATGCCGATACTCCAAGGCGGTCATATATCCACCGTAGATCTCTACGGGCAACTACACGACGGTTCCGCAGTGCCGAACGGCCCGCATGGCCGAGAGGTGATCGCGGCGGTGGGCTGATCCCGGCGCGGTGACGGCTCAGACCGCGCTCGGCTATCGCGATGTCCACGCTCGTCAACGTTGGTAACACCGCACAATGATCGGATGATTGTGGGGACCGACGGCTCATGTTCAGCTCGATGCCAACTGGTGGTCGGGCTCGGACGGTACGCATCGCTGGTGAGAATGCACCGCAGTACCCGAAGCGCGCTCGTCATGGTCGCCGTGTGCGCGACCGCCGTTCTGTCCGCTTGCTCGTCATCGAACTCGGAGGCGGGCTTCACCGCCGCCAAGGACCAGCCATTGGTGATCTCGCTGGATGATCTGCTGGCCGCGACCGGCGGCAGCGCCGCGGTCGGGATCGCCGATCCGCGGCACGGCACGATCACCCGCCGCACCGACGGCGCGGTGGTGTACACCCCTGCGGCTGGATACACCGGTTCCGACAGCGTCACCGTGACCACCACCGACGCCGTGAAGCTGTTCACCACCGACATTCCGCCGCTCGGTGACTTCGGTGGCGTGAGTCTGCAGGGCAGCGGGTACGGGTCGGCGTTCACGCCGGTGCCCGGATCGACCGACGAGTTCTACGGTCTCACCGACCGCGGTCCGAACGTGGACGGCAAGGGCAAGAACGAGAAGCTCACGCCGATACCGACTTTCACGCCCACCATCGCGAAATTCAAGTTGGTCGGCACCAAGGCGGTGCTGGAAAGCGCCATTTCCCTGAAGAACTCGGCGGGCCAGCCGTTCAACGGCCTGGTAGACACCTCCGCAAGCACTGGCGAGACCATCCGCGATCTCAACGGCACCGTCCTGCCGCCGACCGATCACGGCATCGACAGCGAGGGCCTGGTCGCGATGCCCGACGGCAGCTTCTGGGTGTCCGACGAGTACGGGCCGTTCGTCGTGCACTTCGACGCCAACGGCACCGAGCTCGAGCGGCTCGCACCGGGACGCGTTCTGCCCAAAGAGCTTTCGCTGCGCACCCCGAACCAGGGTATGGAGGGACTCACCATCACGCCGGATGGCAGCACACTGGTCGGCATCGTGCAGAGTGCACTGAACGAGCCAGGCGTCACGTCGGCGCGTGAGGTGCCCATGACCCGGATCGTCACCGTGGATCTGAAGACCCGGGACGTCAAGGAATTCGTATATCCGCTGGAGAATCCGAAGCAGAAGCTCGCGGTCTCCGAGATCACGGCGCTGAGCAACACCACCTTCCTGGTCGACGAACGCGACGGCAACAAATCGCCCAAGGCCGACAAGAAGCTGTGGACCATCGACATCACCGGCGCCACCGACATCGGCCCGCAGGCGAAAATCCAGAATGCGCAATACGATCCACAACTCGGCCTGCTGGTCGACGGCAAGCCGCTGGAACTCCTCGTCGGTGCCGTGCCCACTGCCGAAGGCGTCGCCACGCTGTGGAAGGCGGGTGTCACCCCCGTCACCAAGAAGTCCGACCTGGACCTCGGCGGTCTGCTGGACGGCCTGAACGCCGACGGCAAGTTCTTCGGCCACGACAAGATCGAAGGCGTCGCCACCCGTGACGGCGGCAAGACCCTGTATATCGCCGATGACAGCGACTTCGGCATCGAGGCCGCCACCGGTGACCAGCCGCCGTTCGGACTGAAAGCCAAGCTCCTCGCCAACGGCGCCCAGGACGCGGGTGAGGTGCTGATGGTCGACACCACCAAGCTGCCCGCCAAGACGCAGACGCGGACGATCACGATCACCGTGAAGTAGCGGACGTACCGCGCGATATCCCGCGCGCGCCCCGACCGCTCGGCCGGCTGGGCGCATTGACATGACGGACATCATGCGAGAATGTAGTTCACATGATGGTCGACATGCCAAATTCTCCCTCCGGGGAGGGGCGGCGAGCGCGACAGAAACGAGAGTCGTTGACGCGCATTCTCGACGCGAGCGCCGCTCGGCTGCGGGCGGATGGTCCCGATGGCGGCGCTATCGGGAAGGTCATGCAGGACGCGGGCCTGACGCACGGAGCCTTCTACTCACATTTCGCGAGTAAGGACGATCTGGCCATCGCGGCCTTCCGGCACGGGCTTGCCGAAAGCCGGCCGCGTTGGATCGGCAAGACGCGCGACGCGTCCTGGGGCGCCCGCGCGGCCCGCCTCGCGCGCGGCTATCTCAACCGGACCCACCGCGACGAGCGGGCGGATTCGTGCGCGTTCTCGGCGATCGGATCCGACGCCGCGCGCATGCCCGCCGAGTTCCGGACAGCCTACGAGGAGGAACTGCGCAAGACCCTCAACGCGATGGGTGGCCGTCCGGTGGATGATCCGCAGGAGCACGAACTCTATGACGAAGCCATCGCGACCCTGGCCTTGTGTATCGGCGGACTCGTGCTGTCACGGGCCGTCGAATCCGAGTCCTTCTCGTCGCGGATTCTTCGTGTGTGCCGGAATGCGGCGGCGCGGATGGGTGCCGCGGTCGATGAACGCGCCGAGCGCGGACACGGGGCAGAGGTATGAGTTACCGGACTGCCGCAGCGGCATAGATTTGCCTCCAACAGGACACCTACATATCAGGAGACCCTGTAATGCCATATGGTACAGCGCCTTTCGCGGCGAAGAAGTTCTCAGATGTTCGTGGCCTGCGCATGGCCTACATCGATGAGGGGCAGGGCGACGCCATTGTCTTTCAACACGGCAACCCCACATCGTCGTATCTGTGGCGCAATGTCATGCCGCACTGTAAGGGGCTGGGACGGTTGATCGCCTGCGACCTCGTCGGCATGGGTGATTCCAGCAAGCTCCCCGATTCCGGTCCCGACCGATACACCTATGCCGAGCACCGCGAGTATCTTTTCGATCTGTGGGATGCGCTCGATCTCGGCGACAATATCGTGCTGGTCCTCCACGACTGGGGGTCGGCTTTGGGATTCGATTGGGCCAATCAGCACCGCGACCGTGTCCGGGCAATCGTCTACATGGAAAGCATCGTCTTGCCGGTGACGTGGGAACAGTGGCCCGAAGGCGCACGGGGCGTGTTCCAGGGTTTCCGGTCGCCTGCCGGTGAGGGAATGGTGCTCGAGAAGAACATCTTCGTCGAGCGGGTTCTCCCCGGTTCGGTACTGCGGGCGCTGAGCGACGCGGAGATGGCGGAATATCGGCGGCCGTTCGCGTCGCCGGGCGAGGATCGGCGGCCCACTCTGAGCTGGCCTCGCCAGATCCCGATCGAAGGGGAGCCGAAAGACGTCGTCGAGGTGGTCGAGGACTACGGACGATGGTTGAGCACCAGCGATGTCCCGAAGTTGTTCGTCAACGCGGAACCGGGCTCCATTCTCACCGGACCGCAACGCGAATTCTGTCGCACCTGGCCCAATCAGCGCGAAACGACCGTCGCGGGATCACATTTCATCCAGGAAGACAGCCCTGATGAGATCGGCACCGCCATAGCGGAATTCATCAAGGAAGTACGCTACTGAAGGTACGTGAGTCGCCGAGGCGACAGCGACTTCTGAGGTGAGCCCGGGCCGGTCGGAAAGCGTATGTCCAGCAGCCGCGCCGGTCCGGTGCCGTCACGGATCCCGGTGAGGTCGATGATCGTCCGGTGGCGCTGGTCCTGTCGCGGAGTGCGAACGCGATCGGGTTCGTCTCGAAGACGACGGCGTGTGGAGGTCCGGCCTGCGAGCGGACGAGGCCGACGTACTGCTCGTAGAACGCCTGCGAAGCGGCCAGCTCGCGCGGGGCGCGTTCGTGACACGGCAGACGAGGAATGTGCTACTCCAGGCCCTGGAACGAGACGGCTATGTGACCAGGCCCGCAAAGGCACCCGTCGGAAAGGCTCTTCCCACACGGCTCACGCCCCGCGGACGACGAAGCCTCGAGAAGGCGACCTAGCGGTCCGGTCCGTCGAGGTCAGAATGCTCGCCGGCCTGACCGAGACCGAGCGGTCCAACGCGTTGCGGATCCTGCGGAGCATGATCCATTCCCTGCGCGATGGCAACGACGGGTGCACAGCTCGTTCCCCGGCGCCCGTCTCGTCGCGCTCGGATAGCAGTGCAGCCGAGCGCGAAAATCCCGTGCGGGCGACCTCGAAAACCGACGACTCGACGGCACCCTCTTCTGCCATGAGCCGTCAATTGTTCTCGCGGCATTCGCTGGCGGTCAGTGCGTTGCGTAGTGCGGCGCTGCTTTGGTAGCCGACCATCGGCGCGATCTTGGTGAGGGGAAGATCGGTGGTGCGCTGGAGGTGGCGGGCGCGTTCGGCGCGAATGTGTTGCACGAGGGTATTGGGGCTGGTGCCCAGTTGTTGCCGGACGTGACGTTCCAGAGTGCGACGGGTGGTCCCGATCGCGGTGGCGGCGTCGGAAATCGAGATGGGCTCGGTCAGATGTGCGCGGATCCAGTTTTCGAAGTCGGTGATGAGCCGGTCGGTGCTGGAGAGATAGCCGAGGGCGGATTCGATACTGCGGGAGGGACGTTCATCGATGAGCAGAGTCGCGGCCGTGAAGTCGGCGAGTTGTGGACTCGCCCGAGCCACGAGGTTGATCGCGAGATCGATGTGGGCGAACGCGGCGCCCGCGGTGGTGATGTGCCCGTCTTGGACGACCATTCGGGTCATGTCGAGATCGACGCGCGGGTAGCGGCGCTGGAATTCGGTGGTGAGCCACCAGCTGGTGGTGGCGCGGCGTCCGTTGAGGATGCCCGCCTCCGCCAGCAGCAGTGTGCCGGTGCAGGCGGCGGCTAGTTGACGGCCTTCGTCCGCCCAGTCGCGTAGCTGCGTGCGCAGCCGATGTATGTCGGGGCGCAGGAGGGCGTCGATCACGCCGGGTGGGCTGTTGGCGCCGATGGCGGGAATGACGAGGATGTCGAGATCGCCCGTGCGGGCGTCATCGAAGGTGAAGTCGATCGGGACCAGCAGGCCGCCCTGCGTGGGCATCGGTGCCGGGGTCGCCGCGATTGTGCACACGGAAATCGCCGGAATATTCCGGTCGACTCGTTCTCGTGCGGCTTCGGCGGTACGGAGGACATCCAAGACGGTGGTCAGGCCGGAGTCCCAGCCGCCGGCGATCGCGGCAACCCCGATCTTCATGTCGCAAAGTGTAGCCGTTTTGTCGCAATCATTAGTTTTGTCGTCAATAGTGTCGCGGCCATGACAACGAATGCCGCATTGATGGTCACCTTCACCACCGCCGAGGGTAAAGCGGACGCCTTCGCCGAACTCCTCGAACGCGCCCGTCCCTTGATCGAAGCCGAAGCCGGGACGACGGTGTGGCTGGCCGGACGGTCGGCCACGGAACCGTCGACGTTCTTCCTCGTCGACGTGTTCACCTCGCCGGAGGAGCAGAAGGCGCACATGGCGGGCGCGGCCGCCGCACTGATTCTGGGTGAGGGCAGCGATCTGCTCGCCCAGCCACCGACGGTGTCACCGCTGTCGGTGGTCGCGATCAAGAACGGTCCGGCGTAACTTCATGCGAGCCACGTATTTGTACGGTCCCGGCGACGGTCGCGTCATCGATGTCCCCGACCCGGTGATCCACGACGCCACCGACGCCATCGTCCGCGTGGTGCGCGCGTGCGTGTGCGGGACGGATCTGCACCCTTACCATTCCATGGCTCCGACACCTCGGGGCAGTTCCATGGGCCACGAGTTCGTCGGCGTGGTCGAAGACATCGGCGGCGACGTGCACACCGTGAAGAAGGGTGACCTGGTCATCGCGCCGTTCGTATGGTCGGACGGCACCTGCGATACCCTGCTGCCGGGCGTCCTGGACGGCAGGGTGGAACCCGGCAAGGTCTTCGACCGCGAAGCCGGCCTCGACCAGATCGCCGCTGCCTACCGCGCCATGGATTCCCGCGAAGCGCTCAAGGTGCTCGTCCGACCCTGAACAGGCGGCCGAGCCGGACTCTGTTGTCGCCGACCATGTCGCAAACGGTGGCCGTTATGCCGCATCAGGTATCCGGGCGCTCCGTAGCGTCGGCCGCGACGACGAAATCGGTCGTCGTCGATGTCCCGAACGGAGAACTTCATGAAGGCACAGGTAGATTCTCGGCCATATTGTTTCCGGCGGCTCGGAGTTTTCCGCGCCGCCGGACAGTCCGCAAAGGACGGCTCGCGCACGGACTGCTCGCATTTCCGAACATACGAGTCGATGGTGAAACAGGCCGTGTCGACGGTGGTCTCGGCATGACCGAGAATCTGCGGCCAAGTGCGGTCCTCACCGTCGAGCGGCGCGGGCATGTCTTGTTGATGGGCCTGAATCGCCCTGCCAAACGCAATGCGTTCGACATGGAGTTGCTGCGTGCGCTCGGAAATGCCTACTACGTCCTGGAAACGGACGACGACCTGCGGTGCGGTGTCCTGTACGGCCACGGCGCGAATTTCACCGGCGGCCTCGATCTGGCCGATGTGCTGCCGCAGATCACCGACAGCAGCGTCGATTGGGCCGAGGACGAGTTGAATCCGGTGTCCACCACCGGACCGGCGCGCACGACTCCGGTCGTGGCGGCCGTGCACGGATGGTCCATGACCATCGGTATCGAACTGCTGCTCGCGGCGGACGTGCGCATCGCCGCCGCCGACGCTCAGTTCGCGCAGATGGAAGTCCAGCGCGGTATCTTTCCCCTCGGTGGCGCGACCTACCGGCTTCCGCGCGAGGCAGGCTGGGGCAACGCGATGCGCTGGCTGCTCACCGGCGATCCGTTCGACGCGAACGAAGCACTGCGCCTCGGGCTCGTCCAAGAGGTGGTCGAGCCCGGCCGTCAACTCGAGCGTGCGCTCGAGCTGGCGGAACGGATCAGCGAGCAAGCGCCGCTCGGTATCGAGGCGACCATGGCTTCGGCGCGCCGCGCGATAAACGACGGCGAGGTCGTCGCGGGCGAAGCCATCCGTGCGGACCTGCGGCGTCTGGTCACCAGTGAGGACGCCAGGGAAGGCATGCTGTCGTTCCTGGAGCGGCGACCGGCACGATTCACCGGGCGATAACAAGCGGATGCCGGGGCCGAGTTCGCAGTTGGGAAACGCAATTTACGCCATCTGACAGTTGATTTCGGCCTCGGCTCACAACTGCACTTCATCGCATCCTGGGAAGCGGCGGTGATATTCGCACGGGAATCGACTGCGAAGGGATGGGCCCGGACCGTGACACTCGATGACCGAGTAGAAGGAAGCTATCCGTCCATGCCGTGCCAAGACCTGTGGTCATAGGTCGGCCACTGCCGGGCGTGACGGCGAACGGACGCCGCACGCCCGGGCCGCTGCCTACCGGGGGAGGAAGATCATGCAGGTGGTGGTGGCGTGCGCGACGAGCTTGCCACTCTCGTCGAAGGCCTTGCCTTCGGCGGTGGCCACCGTTCGCCCGACATGGATCACTCTGCCCTCGGCGGTGATTCGCCCCGCATCGAGCGCGACGGGGCGGATGTAGTTCACCTTCAGCTCCAGAGTGGTGTAGCGAGCTCCGGCCGGAAGGGTCGTGTGCACCGCACATGCCATGACCGAGTCGAGCAACGTGGCCGCGATGCCGCCGTGGACCTGGCCGAGCGGGTTCGAGAAGTCCGGCTGCGTACGTATCGACATCGCCGCATACCCCTTCTCGACCTCATTCATGGTGATACCGATCAAGCGGCCGATGGACGGTGTGTCAGCAGGCCGATCCCGTTGGGCCCAGCGCATCAGTTCGAGTCCACTCATGCTGGTGAAGTCGACTGCGGTCATGGTTGTCTTCCTGTCGGTCTCGTCGGGGCGTTCGTCAACCGTGCTCACATTTCCTCGACGCCGCTGCTGGATCCGCGAACGCAGACGGGTTTGTATCCGGCCGTCGGTATCGCCTGGTCGGCGCTGTCGAACGGAATCACGTCGGTGATGATCAGTTCCGGATGCAAGCGGCTGCTGGACAGCAGATCGAGCACCTCGGGCATGTGCGAGCGGGCGTTGCTGAGCGCGCTGCTGAAATGGATGCCTTTCATGTGCATCGCGGGCAGCGGCAGCCCGATGTCGCTGAAATAGAACGAGCTGCTTTCGACATAACCGCCCGGTGCTGTCGCCAGGATCGCGTTGCGCAAGGCACGGACCGATCCACTGGAGTGGTTGAGGGCGATCTGGTACTCGTGGGCGCTGGGCTCGAACTCTTCGGGAGCGCTGGTCCTGGCGCCCAGTTCGGCGGCGATGCGACGCCGGTCCGGGTCTGGGTCGACATAGTGCACGACACGAGCGCCGCAGGCACGCGCGACATCGGCGCTGTAGAGGCCGATCGTGCCTCCGCTCATCACCAGGACATCGGCGCCGGGGTCGCGGCGCAGATGCGGAACCACCGAGCGCCAGGCGTCCGCGAGGTTGTCGCCGACCGAAACAGCTTGGATGGCAGTGACATTCGGTGGCAGCGGTAGCAGCGCATAGCTCGCGAACGGGACTCGCACGAGGTCGGAGAACAGTCCGCCGTATCCGCCGCCGAACGGGATTCCGTATGCCGCCACACCGTGGGCGGCGGTGGCGCGGCAGTAGAGCGGCAGGTCCGCGCGGCACCGGTCGCAGTCCCCGCAGGACACGTGGTAGGGGATCGCGACCAGGTCGCCGGGGGCGATACCGGTGACCGCGTCCCCGACCTGCACGACTTCGCCGACGCCTTCATGACCGATGGCGAACGGGGCGTCGACACCCGGGAGAGGTACCGCGCCGCGGATCACTCGCTGATCCAGATCGCAGGTCGAGACCGCGATGGGCCGGACCAGCGCGTCGGTCCGGCTTCGGATCACCGGCTCGGGTTCGTCGCGCCATTCCAAGCCCCCGGCTCCGTTGTAGTAGAGCACTCGCATGCGTCGCAGCTTTCTTCTCGGTCCGGCGCCAGTGCCGGACTTGGGGTGTGTCATTCGGTCATGCTTGATGAGTGATGATCGGCGGATGCTCGGCGTCGACGGGTGTCGTCGCCGTGGCGTCGTGTGCGCGCTCGCCGAAATACAGCAGTTCCCAAATGGTTCGGCCGTCGAGACTGTCGGTGTGCCCGTCGCTGGTGTGCGTCAGCGTCACGTCGCCGAGGAAGCGGTGGTAGGCGCCGTACTCGCCGAAGTCCAGCCGGAAGATGTCGTCGAGGTAGGTGAAGGTGACGGTGTAGGTCGTGCCCGCTTCCTCGATCGTGTACCGCAGCCGCTTGTCGAACGGCACGCCGCTGTCGGGATGTACGGCGGTGTCGTCCGCGGCGACCTCGATGCCTTCCGCGCCCACTCTGGCGGCCACGATCTCGCCTGCCTTGACGATCAGCAGTATGGGGACCGTCACGCCGCCGTACTGATCATCAGCGACGAACGCCAGCGTCACGATCGTGTAGTCGCCGAGCAATGCTCGACCCCAATACCAGTGGTCGAGGATCTTTCGTGGTGCGATGTTGCCCCAGTTGTGGTCGTGGTAGCCCAGTCCCGTCGATCGCACGACCTCGTCGTCCACGGTCAGAACGGCGTCGACGGCACCCCTCGCCACCACCGGCAACCAGGCGATGTAGTGCTCTTCGTTCTCGCCGAAGAAGAGCAGCCCCGATTCGGGCCGCCACGGTGGCACCTGCGGGTTCAGCGTGAGGTCGACGGTCACTTCATCGATCTCGACATGAATGGTGTAGCCCTCGGGGCCTCCGCGGAAGACGTTGGCGCCGATCCGCACGTCGCAGCCGGCGGTGGCGGCTTGGAAGGCGTCCGGTGACTCGATGCAGGTCTTCTGAATTCGTGTTCCGTCCGGGCGCGTCAACGTCAGCAACACGAACGGAGTCAGCGGCGCCCTGGGGGAGACATACGGCGGCTTGGTGTGGAACTCGACCGTGAGGGTCGAACCATCCTCCAAATGCGCGTCGCAATACCACCATTCGAATGTCCCGTCGGCAGCGCCGGTGCGGAGGCCGTCCTCCCAGGGCTCGATCACGCCGGGCGTGAGACCCAACCGCTGGTAGTGGCTGGGGCTGTTGCCAATGACAGCTTTCATCGGTGTTCCTCACCTTTGATGACTCGAACGACTCGGTTGGCGTGGCGGTGACACTGGGTCCGGGGGGTCTTGCTTCGGACTCGACCAGCGGCAGGGAGCGTGCGAGCCTTGAGCGCACACCGCGACCGATAGTTAAGGAGTTGAGTATTTGTGTTCCCGTTGCCACGTTTGCGACGCTAGCCAGCGACATGGTCAAGATTGCGACAATAGAACGAGCGATTGCGACATTATGGGCATTTGCACTGCGGAATCAGTGCCGCTGCACGACTGTTCAGCGTGCCCGGGCGTGATGTGCGCCGACGCGCGAAACGTTGATCTCGACGCCATGGCCTGTGAAGCATATAGTAAGAATGTTGACTATGGCGCGTCGGGTAGACACCTGGAACAGGCCGCCATGGCAGTGCGGCACTGCTACGCCGCTGCATTCGCCCCGCCCGAGAGCATCGGCCGCGATATGGAGAAGAAACCAGATGAGTCAGACTTACTTTCAGGTGATCGCCCACTACCACGTGCAGCCGGAGCAGTTGACGACCGTCCTCGAACTGCTCGCCCGGTTGCGCGCCGCCAGCCGCCGAGAACCGGCCAACCTGTCGTACGACTATTTCCAAAATGCCGACGACCCAACGCACCTGGTGATCCTCGAGCGTTACACCGATGCCGGGGGCTTCGCCGCCCACCGCGAATACGACCACTTCCGGACTCTGGGAATCGACGGAATCATTCCGCGACTGGATCGCAGGCAGGTCGACACCTACCCGGTCGTCGCGGCCGGCTGAGACTGCTGCCGCGGGCCGGTCACCGGCGCGCCGGAACGCGGAATACCCGCCTGCCTGGCAATGATCGCGTTACCAGGTAGGCGGGTATTCCGCGTCAGCGGCCGGTGAACTCCGGCTCGTCTTCGGCGGGGAAGGCCTCGACGGCCATGTGCGGGTCAGGCCGGCTGTACGACGGTGTCGGGCCTCGGTGTCTTGCGGGCGAGAGCCTGGAGCGCCTCGTCGTACTGGGCCTTGAAGCGAGCCACCAAGTCCGCGACAGTGAGGTTTTCCTTGATCGCGCCGATGCCTTGTCCGGCGCCCCAGATGTCCCGCCATGCCTTGGCGCTCGCATTGCCGCCGGAGCCGAAATTCATGACGGAAGGGTCGGAATGGGGGAGGTTGTCCGGGTCCAGGCCTGCGGCGACGATGCTGCCGCGCAGATAGTTGCCATGGACGCCGGTGAACAAGTTGCTGTACACGATGTCCTTGGCCCGGGAGTCGACGATCATCTGCTTGTATTCCGCAGCCGCTATCGCTTCGGCGGTCGAAAGGAATGCCGAACCGATATAGGCGAGGTCAGCGCCTGCGGCCTGCGCGGCGAGGATGGAACGGCCGTGGGCGATCGCGCCGGACAACAGCACCGGCCCGTCGAACCACTCCCGGATCTCCTGAACGAGCGCGAACGGTGACTGCGTTCCGGCGTGGCCGCCTGCGCCGGCAGCGACGGCGATGATGCCGTCCGCGCCCTTTTCGATTGCCTTCCGAGCGAACTCGTCGCTGATCACGTCGTGCAGGACGATTCCGCCGTAGGAGTGGACGGCGTCGTTGATCTCCGGGCGTGCGCCCAGAGAGGTGATCACGATAGGCACGCGGTGCTGCACGATCACGTCCATGTCGTGTTCGAGGCGGTCGTTGGTCCGGTGGACGATCTGGTTGACGGCGAACGGCGCGACGGTGGCGTCCGGGTTCACCGCCGCGAACGACGCGTTTTCCTCGGTGATGCGGTCCAGCCAGTCCGCCAGCAGTGATGCCGGACGTGCGTTCAGCGCGGGAAAGGATCCGATCACCCCGGCCTGGCACTGAGCGATCACGAGTTCGGGTCCGGAGGAGATGAACATCGGCGAGCCCACGATGGGCAGGGTGAGGCGACCGGACAGAGCGGCGGGTAAGGCCATGATGACGTCCTTCGAGGAGTTCTGAAGCGTTGACTCGCGGCGATTCGGGCCGCATGGCGCTGCGTTACGACGAAGCTATCGACGCACCCGCATTCATGCAATAAGTTGCAAAAACATGTGTGGCCGATCACATGCCCGGTGGTCCCGCGCGCAGCCTTCGCCGCGGATACTCCGGATTCAGGTCGCGGGACCAACGCGCTCGACGCTCTCTAACATGGGGCCGTGGCACTGCAGTTCGCGATCCTCACCGCGTTGACCGAACGGGCCTCGACCGGAATCGAGCTCGCTCGGCGCTTCGACCGCGCCTTCGGATACTTCTGGTCGGCCACCCATCAGCAGATCTATCGCGAATTGGATCGGCTCAGCGGTGGCGGTTTGGTCGCCGAGGTTTCGCAGCCACAGGCGCCGGGACGTGGTCAGCCGAAGCGTTTCTCGATCACGCCTGCGGGCACCGCTGCGCTTCGCCGTTGGGTGTGCGAGGTCGACGAGCCGCCGCAGCAGCGAGAAACGCTGCTGATCAGGTTGCGAGCAGCGGCCGCCACCGGGGACTTCGAAGGTGTCCGCGAGGTGGTCGCGCACCACCTCGCGGTGCACGAGAAGACGTTCGCGACCTATCGGGAGATCGAGGCACGTGATTTTCCGGCTGTCGGCGACGATGCCGGCGCGATGAGGCATCTGATCCTGAAGGCCGGTCTCGGGACCGAACGTGCCTGGGTCGACTGGTGCCGGGAAGTCATCGAAGCCCTCGATGCCATGCAGACGCCGAGCCAATCGCGCTCGACCTGAGCCTTCGCCGTCGTTCGATCGCGACGCGAACCATCACCCACAAGTCGACGGCCGGTTCCGGTCGACAATCCCTGCCGTGCGCCGCCGATCGCGGCCTGAAGGCGCTGAAGCCTCTCGCCGACCGAGCTGTGGCCGCCGAACCACCCATGCGCGGCGGCCAAACGCTACCGGCGAAATTCGGGGTCGCGGCTTGTCCGATGGATGGCCGCCCAGAGCGGGAGCGGCCGCGTGGCCGTCGCCAAGTGCATGGTCTACCTATGAAACCGATATTCTCGCTGCATGAGGCGTACATCCTTCGCACGGTGGCCATGCTCCGTCGCGCGCACGATGGATCTGCTCGGTGATTGGTGGACCCCGCTGGTGATGCGTGAGGCCTTCTATGGAGTACGCCGTTTCGAGGACTTCCAGCAGCAGTTGGGCATCGCGCGCAATACCCTCAGCAGCCGTTTGCGTCGTCTGGTGGACGAAGGCTTGCTCGAGAAACGGCCGTATCAGGTCGAGCCGACCTGGTACGAGTACGTGCTCACCGAGAAGGGTGCCGACTTCTGGAGCGTGTTGCTGGCGATTTCGAGCTGGGGTGATCGCTGGCTCGCCGACGAATCGGGTCCGCCGGTGCTCGTGCAGCACACCGCGTGCGGTCATGACACACAGGTCAAGGTGGTCTGCGAGCACTGTGAACAGCCTGTCCCGATCGAGGAATCCCGCCTGCGCATGGGCCCGGGCTACCCCGAACATCTGCGTGAACGCCCCGACGTCGTGGAGCGCTTCGCGCGGCAAGAGTCGAAGTAACTGACGAAAGTTCACCGGGGCCGGTTCCAGGTCCCGAGGCGTAGCGGCACACCGAGTTGCTGGTCCACCGCCATCGTTCGCTTCGGTGCTCTGCTCTGCCGAAGGACACTCAGAACGAGGCGGTACTCGCACCGTGGCCACGTCTCTTCGAGAGCCAGATTCACCTGCGTTACCAGCGCTTATGTACATGTTGTGTGATAGATCGCATCGATAAATGGGGGCCACCGGTATTGACCGCGGCCTGTCCGATCGCGCATCGTATGCGCTGAATAAGCGCTTAGTAAGTAACTGGGAGGTTGGGCACATGCCCGAAGCCGTCATCGTCTCCGTCGCCCGGTCGCCGATCGGACGCGCCGTCAAGGGCTCGCTGAAGGACATGCGACCCGATGACTTGGCGGCGCAGATCGTCAAGGCCGCGCTGCAAAGGGTGCCCGCGCTCGATCCGGCCACGATCGACGACCTGATGCTCGGCTGCGGCCAGCCCGCGGGTGAATCGGGTTTCAATCTGGGGCGGGTGGTGGCGGTACTGGCCGGGCTCGATCGGGTGCCCGGCGTCACGGTCAATCGCTATTGTTCGTCGAGCCTGCAGACGACCCGCATGGCGCTGCACGCGATTCGAGCCGGTGAAGGTGATGTGTTCGTCTCGGCGGGCGTCGAGACCGTCAGCCGCTACAACAGCGGCAATGCCGACGGCCTGCCGGGCACCCAGAACTCCCTGTTCGAGGACGCGGTCGCGCGGACGTCGAAATTCGCTGCGGGAGGACAGGTTTGGTCGGACCCCCGCGAAGACGGAGCACTGCCCGACATCTACATCGCGATGGGGCAGACTGCCGAAAACGTCGCGCAGTTCGCGGGTGTCAGCCGCGCGGAGCAGGACGCCTTCGGCGTGCGTAGCCAGAACCTCGCCGAAATCGCGCTGTCGAATGGATTCTGGCAACGCGACATCACCCCGGTGACTCTGCCCGACGGCACGGTGGTGTCGGCCGATGACGGTCCGCGCCCGGGTGTGACGCTGGACGCGGTCGCGGCGTTGAAGCCGGTGTTCCGGCCGGATGGCACGGTCACCGCGGGCAATTGCTGCCCGCTCAACGACGGTGCTGCCGCGGTGGTCGTCATGTCGGATACCAAGGCGGCGGAACTCGGATTGACGCCACTCGCGCGCATCGTCTCCACCGGTGTCAGCGGCCTGTCGCCGGAGATCATGGGCTTGGGCCCGGTCGAGGCGTCGCGGCGGGCGCTGGCGAACGCGGGCATGACGATCGGCGACATCGACCTGGTCGAGATCAACGAAGCCTTCGCGGCGCAGGTCATCGCGTCCATGCGCGAGCTGGATGTCGACCTCGACAAGCTCAACGTCAACGGCGGCGCGATCGCCGTCGGCCATCCCTTCGGGATGACCGGTGCGCGGATCACCAGCACCCTCGTCAATTCGCTGCAGTTCCATGACAAGCAGTTCGGCCTGGAGACCATGTGCGTCGGCGGGGGCCAGGGTATGGCCATGGTGCTCGAGCGGCTGTCCTGAGCGCGCTCCGCTGTCGTCCACCGGTTACGCGTGGACCGTCGAGCATCTGTCCATCCGGGATTTGTGTCGGGACAAGTCGTGTACGTCGCCGGAGGACCGAAGAACTGACCGACACGGTTCGGACCGTCTGCGAGCGGGACCTGCAGTTGACCAGATTGGTTGTGGGGCAGGGGTTCCCGACGGCAATGGATGCCGTCCCCGGACGTATGACCGAATCGATGAGAAGAGGAATGTCATGACGAAGACTCAGCAGATCCGTCTCGCGCGGCGTCCATCGGGGCTGCCCGGCGACGACACCTGGAGCCTGACGACCGAGGAACTGCCCGACCCCGCCGAAGGTCAGCTGCTGGTGAAGATCGACTTCATCTCCCTCGATCCCGCCATGCGTGGATGGCTGAGAGATCAGCGTTCCTATGTGCCGCCGGTCGGGATCGGCGAGGTGATGCGGTCGTTGGACATCGGCACGGTCGTGGAATCGGCGCACCCCGACTTCGCCGTCGGTGACACGGTCAGCGGCCCTTTCGGGGTGACCGAATACGCGATCAGTGACGGCAGTGACGTCTCGAAGGTCGATCTGACCGTCGCTCCCGGCCCCACCTGGCTTGGTACCCTCGGAATGCCCGGTATGACAGCGTATTTCGGCCTGCTCGAGGTCGGGAAGCTGCAGGCAGGCGACACCGTGGTGGTCTCGGCGGCGGCAGGCGCCGTCGGGAGCGTGGTCGGTCAGATCGCCAAAGCCAAGGGCGCGGAGGTCATCGGGATCGCGGGTGGCCCGGAGAAGACCCGGTTGCTCACCGAGGAACTCGGCTTCGGCGCGGCTGTCGACTACCGCAACGACAATGTTGCGAAGCGGTTGCGCGAGCTCGCCCCGCAGGGCATCGACGTCTTCTTCGACAACGTGGGCGGTGACATCCTCGATGCCGCGCTGATGAACCTGCGCCGCGGGGCCCGTGTGGTGCTGTGCGGCGCGATCTCGGCCTACAACGCCGAGCAGCTGCCTCCCGGTCCGTCGCGCTATATGTCACTGCTGGTCTTCCGCGCCTCGATGACGGGATTCGTAGTCTTCGACTACGCCGATCGCTACGGCGAAGCCGTGGCGCAGATCGCGCAATGGCTGGCCGAGGGCAAGATCGAGAGCCGCGAGCACGTCATCGAGGGAGGCGTCGCGCGTTTCGGCGAGACGCTGAACATGCTCTTCAGCGGTGCCAACTACGGAAAACTCGTGCTCGCGCTCTGAGCGGCGGCCACCGCAGCGTATCCGGGATCACAGCCGTGCGACGCGCCGAAGGTCACGACAGCATCGACGCCGGTCGCGCGAGGACCGGACCGATACCGTCCGGAAGTGTTCGATGGCAGGATGCGAGACTGTTCAGGTGACCGAATCAGAGGCTCGTTGCTCACGTGCGGACGACACACGAGCTCGGCTGCTGGATGCCGCGGTCGTCGCCTTCGCCGAGCGGGGCTTCCACGGCTCGACCACTCGCGACATCACTTCGATCGCGGGGCTGAGCACGGCAGCCATCTATGTGCATCACCGCTCGAAGGAGGAACTTCTCTACGAGGTCTCCCGGACCGGTCACCACAACACGCTGGAGCGTATAAAGAGCGCTGTCGCTTCCGCTGACGATCCGGTCGATCAGTTGATCGCGGCGGTCCGTGCGTTCACTGTTTTCCATGCTCGGGCGCACACCGTGGCCCGGGTCATCAACTACGAACTGGCCGCACTCAGTCCGGAGCATCAAGGCGAGATCAAGGCGATCCGTCACCTCATCGATGCGGAGATGCGGCAGCTGATCGAGCGAGGTGTGGCGGCGGGTGTGTTCGACAACCCGAATCCGCATATGGCGGCGGTCGCTCTGCTGTCGCTCGGCATCGACCTCGCTCGCTGGTACCGCGAGGACGGCTCTCTCTCGCCGGAGGAGATCGGCGACTATTACGTGGACCTCGCGCTGCGCATCGTGGGTGCGTCCAAGTAGACCGGCCGCCCGGTGAACGACCGGCTGCCAATCGCCGGATTCTGCCGACGCCCTCGTCGGCGAGCTATCGATTGCCCTCAGCCGGTCATGTCCGCGATCGAGGAAGGGTCGCCCCAACTGGAGGCGTCCAGAGTCGCTCCCAGCAGATCAATCGTGCGGGGCGTCGGGGACGGTCACAGTTCGCCGACGATGTGCGCGGCATAGCCCTCCCCGTGAGTCCAAATGTGAAACTCGGCTGTTGAGTGCGCTGAAGTGACCGTTGTAGTGCTTAGTCTATCTATGCAACTATGAGCGATACAGACGGAAGGAGCTGATCGTGGAGTGGACCGGGCAGGTGTATGCCGACACCCCGACCGTGGCGGTTCAGACCTTCATCGACGCGCCACCACGACGGGTGTGGGCATTCGTCAGCGATATGCATCTCATGCCGCGGCTGAGTAAAGAACTACAGGGTGTGGAATGGCTCGACGGCGCGGCCGGACCCGCGGTCGGCGCGCGGTTCATCGGCCGCAACGCCCACGAGGCCCTGGGGAACTGGGAAACGACCAGCACGGTCGTGGAATTCGAGCCGGAGCGGCGCCTCGCCTGGGCCGTTGGCGATCCCGGATATCCCTCCAGCATATGGCGTTTCACCCTCCGACCCGAGGGCGCGGGCACCGTCCTGGAGCAGTGGACACAGATGGGTCCCGCGCGGTCCGGACTCAACTCCGCGATCGATGCCATGCCCGAGAAGGAGCAGAAGATCGTTTTCGTGCGGCTGCGCGAGTTCGAGGCCGGCATGGCGGCCAATCTGTCCGCCATCAAGGATCTAGCGGAGAAGGACGCGTGATGCGCACGGCCACCACCGTCGAGGCCTCGGGGGCGAACTGGCCCGACCTCGTCGAATTCGTAGTCGAAGCCGAGAAACTCGGCCTGGACATCTGCTGGATGGCCGAGGCGTGGGGGAGCGATGCGGTGACACCGCTGGGCTTCCTCGCCGCGTGCACCGAGCGAATGCGGTTGGGTACCGGCATCATTCAGCTCGGCACCCGTTCGCCGGTCCTGATCGCCCAGACTGCCATGACGCTGGCACGAATGTCCGAAGGCCGATTCCTGCTCGGGCTCGGCGCGTCCGGCCCGCAGGTCATCGAGGGACTGCACGGCGTGCCGTTCGCCCGTCCACTGGCGCGCATGCGTGAGACCGTGCAGATAATCCGGGCGGCCTGCACCGGCGAGAAGATCGTCTTCCAAGGCAGGCACTTCACAATCCCGCTGCCCGGTGGCGAGGGCAAACCGATGCGGCTGAGCGTGCCCGCGGTCACGGTTCCCATCTACCTGGCCACCCTGTCACCGAAAATGCTGGAGTTGACCGGCGAGATCGCCGACGGCTGGCTGGGCACCAGCTTCGTCCCCGAGGGAGCGGACGCCTATTTCGAGCATCTCGACGCCGGGCTGGCCCGTTCCGGCCGGGACCGCGCGGATCTGGACATCTGCCAGGGCGCGGAGATCAATATCGTCGCCGACGAGGCCCAACTCGACGAGGTCGTCGGCAGCCGCAAGAAGGAACTCGCCTTCTCGCTGGGCGGAATGGGATCCGGCTCGACCAACTTCTACAACAACGCCTACAGCCGCCAAGGCTGGGCCGATGTCGCCGCCCGAGTGCGTGAACGGTGGCAGAGCGGTGATCGCGATGGTGCCGCCGCGCTGGTCACCGACGAAATGGTGCTGGCGACCACGCTGATCGGCACCGAGGACATGGTCCGCGAGCGGTTGCGAACCTGGCGCGACACCGGCGTGGACACGGTACGTCTCTATCCCGCGGGCGACACCTTGCGCGCGCGACTGGACAATCTCGGCCGCGGCATCGATCTGGTGCACGGGCTGGATGGTCTTTCGACGACCTGTCGATCCCAAGGTGGTTAGACGCATGTTCCTGCGCGAGTGGCGTGCTCCGACCAGCCGGTGCAAGACTGTCGCGGGCGAGCCGGTGGTGCGCCCTCGTATGTGATCAGAAGCCGAAGCGTTGTTCCTGGCCACGCGACGGGGGATCGGCGGGAACCCCGGACCGGTCCAGTCCGATGAGCCGCACGGCAGTGAGGGCGACGTAGAGTTCGGCGGCCGCCTTGGGATCGGAGCAGCGGCGGTCGGTCAGGGTTTCGATGCGGCGCAGCCGGTAGTGGATGGTGTTGCGGTGGTAGTGCAGGCGTTGCGCGACTTCGGTATTGGAGCCGCCGCATTCGAACCACATCGCGAGCGTGTCGAGAAGGGGATCGCACTCCTCGGGTGGGAGGTCGAGTATCGGTCCGAGTATTTCGTGCGCCAGTTCGTGCGCCGCGGACGGAGCATGCGCGAGAACGAGCGGGATGGGTGTATTGCCGTAGACGGTGACCGTGGAGGTGCCCGCCGGTGCGCAACGCCCGGCCAGTTCGGCCTCACGTAGTGCGCTGCCTGCGTCACCCGCGGTGGAGAACGAGCGGCTCACGCCGATCCGGCCGGTGGCGTGTTGCCGCAGTTGGGCCAGTACCTGCTGGTGCGCGCGTTCGGTGGCCAGGCTGAGCAGTCCGATGCGAGCACCGGCTTCGGTGATCCAGATCGATTCGACGTATTCGGCGCGGAGCCGGGACTCGATGCCCATCAGTGGCGCCAGTGCTTCGGGATCGGCTTCGGCATGCACGACGACGAAGCTGCCCAGCGGGGGCAGGTGGAGGGCGCGGGCGATGTCGCGTTGTGTCGGATCGTGGGAATCGCCGTTCAGTAGACGGCGCAACAGAGCGCGGCGTTCGGAATCGTCGTGGCGGACTCGTTCGGTCAGATAGTCGCCGTACGCCTCGGCCGCTGCTCCCGAATAGTCGTCGATGATCCGCCACATCTCCGACCCGAGCTGCGGCAACACGTCGAGTCTCGTGCCGGTGGCCACTGCGAGCGCGCGTTCCCACAGCAGCCGTCCGGCGAGCCGGTATGCGTGCAGCACCGCGGGGAGGGGCACGCCGAGTTCGGCTTTGAACCGGCCCACTACGGTAGCGGGCTGCAGCCGACGCCCGACACCGCCGGAGAGCTGGCCCAGCAGCGAGACGAGGTTGTCGCGGACGACGAAGCCCAGCTCGGCGTCGGTGAGCGCGGTCGATTCCGCGTAGGCGTGGTCCCCGGTCCGGATCCGGCCGACGAGTTCGGCGGTGAGGTCGTCGACCTCCGCGAGCAGCGTGCGCGCCACCGCGGCGGAATCATTCACGGGCGGCTCCGTCAGCGTGGTCATGGATAGATGGTAGGCATTCGCCGGGAATGCGATTGTGCTCTGGCACACATATCCGCCGTGGATCGGTAGGCCCGTGCACATGGTGGCTCGAGCATCCCGCCAGCAGTATCGACTGCGACAGTGACCGGGGTCATAGCGCCCCGATTCGAGAACTGATTTCGAGAGAGGTGCCGACCGTGTACGACTATGTCGTCGTAGGCGCCGGATCCGCTGGATCCGTGCTGGCGAGCCGATTGTCCGAGGACCGGCGGGTCCAGGTCGCCGTGATCGAGGCGGGGCCGCAGGACACGGCGGACGAAATCCATCTGCCGGTCGCATTTCCCTCTCTGTTCAAAAGTCCGCTCGACTGGGATTACGACACCGAGCCCGAAGCCGGGCTGCAATTCCGCCGCGCCTATCTGCCGCGTGGGCGTGTGGTCGGCGGAAGCAGCTCCATGAACGCGATGATCTACATTCGCGGAGCACGTGCCGACTACGACGGGTGGGCTGCGGGCGGCGCCGACGGATGGAGCTACGACGAGGTCCTTCCGTATTTCATGAAGGCCGAGGACAACGAACGCGGCAAAGACGCCTACCACGGCGTCGGCGGGCCGCTGGCGGTGAGCGAAAGCCGATCGCGGCATCCACTGGGCGACGCGTTCCTGCGCGCCGCCGAACAAGCGGGCCACCTCCGCAACGAGGACTTCAACGGGCCCACGCAGCTGGGCGTCGGTCGCTATCAGGTAACACAGCGCAATGGCATGCGGTGCAGCGCCGCCGTCGGTTACCTGCACCCGGCCGCGTCGCGCCCCAATCTGACGGTGATCACCGGCGCGCTCGCCCATCGAGTGGTCATCGAGAACGGCCGCGCGACCGGTGTGGTCATCGGCCGGGACGGGAGCACGGAACTGATCCAGGCCCGGCGCGAGGTTGTTCTCGCCGCGGGCGCATATGGATCGGCGCATCTGCTGCTGCTGTCGGGTGTCGGCCCCGCCGAACAGCTGTCGGCGTTCGGGATCGAGGTGGTCCGTGACCTGCCGGTCGGGCGGAACCTGCAAGACCATCTGTCGGTGTTCCTCAACTACCGCACCGATCGCGAATCGCTGATGACCGCACTCACCCCGGAAAACCTCGCTCTGCTGCAGGAACAAGGGCGCGGCCCGCTGACCTCCAATATCGGCGAGGCAGGGGGCTTCATCGAGACCCGCGGCGGTCTCGCCGGGCCCGACATCCAGTTCCACATGGCGCCGGTGCTCTTCCACGGCGAAGGCATGGGGGCCGCGACGGAGCACGGATACGCCTTCGGCCCGTGCCTGATCAACCCGACGAGCCGCGGCGAAGTCACCTTGCGTTCCGCGTCCCCCGGCACGGCGCCACGTATCCACCACAACTATCTCCGGACCGAAGAGGACCGCCAGAGCGTGATCGCCGGCCTGCGCAGCGCCCTCGGGATCGCCGATCAACCCGCGCTGCGGGAGCTCACGACTGGTGAATTCGCAACCCCGCCAGGCGATTCGGATGCCGAGCTGCTCGATTTCGCGGCTCGGACGGCACAGACCCTGTACCACCCGACGTCGACCTGCGCGATCGGTGCCGTCGTGGACCCGCGATTGCGCGTGCTGGGATTGCGTGGTCTGCGCGTGGCCGACGCGTCGGTCATGCCGTCGGTAGTGCGCGGAAACACCAACGCTCCCACGATCATGATCGGCGAGAAGGCTTCCGACATGGTCCTCGAGGATGCCGAATCGGAAGGAACCGAAGCATGACCTCGACCGTGACGGCAACCGTCGGCGCCGCGGTCTCCGCGCTACGGCGTGGTGAAGTCGAATGGGCGCGCACCGCGCTGCCCGCCCGGCGCCGACTGCTGGATCAGATTCATGTCAACACGGCGCGGCATGCGCAGGAATGGGTCGAGACCGCGGCCCGGATCAAGAAACTGACCTCGGATTCGCCCTTGCTGGGTGAGGAGTGGGTGAGCGGACCGTACTCCCTGCTGACCGGGGCTGCCGCGCTCGCGGAATCCCTGCTGGCATTGGAGGAGGGGCGCAGCCCGGTCGACGGATACCCGATGCGTCCGGCCCCTGGTGGCCGCACGGCCGTCGAAGTGTTCCCGCACGGAGTATTCGACGCTCTGCTGCTCAACGGATTCCGCGCCGAAGTCTGGTCGCGGCCCGGCGTCGACGCCGAAACCGTTCGCGCCCGTGCGGGCCTGGGGCAGCGCACGCCGACGAGCACCGGCGGCATCGGCGTCGTCCTGGGGGCGGGCAATATCTTCTCGATCGCCCCTCTGGACGTGTTGTACCAGCTCTACGCGGACAACAGGGTGGTGGCGCTGAAGCTCAACCCGATAACCGATCCGCTGCTGCCGGTGCTGGAGAAGATCTTCGCTCCGGCGATAGAGCGCGGTTTCGTGCGCCTGATCACCGGCGGCCCTGAGGTCGGCGCGGCCTTGGTACACCACCCGGATGTGGACGCCGTCCACATGACCGGCAGCGCGGCGACCCACGACGCCATCGTGTTCGGCACCGGAGCGGAAGCCGAACGAAACAAGGCGGCAGGCACGCCCAGACTCACGAAGCCGATCACCAGCGAACTCGGCGGTGTTTCGCCCACCATCGTGGTGCCGGGTCGATGGTCCAACGCGGACCTGCGCTTCCAAGCCGAGCACCTGGCGACGCAGCGCCTGCACAACAACGGGTACAACTGCATCGCCGCACAGGTGGCGGTGATCTCCGCGGATTGGCCGCAAAAGGAGCGGTTCCTCGCCGAACTCCGTGCGGCTATCGGCCGCGCGCCGCAGCGGCCGGACTACTATCCCGGATCCTCGGACCGTGTCGAGGCCGCCCGACAGAGCTACCCGCAGGCGCAAGTGATCGGCGCACGCACCCTCATCGAGGGCCTGACACCGAATCGGCGCGAACCCGCTCTGCACACCGAATACTTCGCCCCGGTGCTCGGCGTGATCGAATTGCCCGGCGGCGACCCGGCCGAGTTCCTGGCGCGGGCGGTGCAGGTATGCAACGACGAGTTCGAGGGCACGCTCGGCGTCAACATCATCGCCCACCCGGCCACCATCAATCAGTTGGGCGACCGATTCGACACGGCCGTCACCGAACTGCGCTACGGCACGATCGCTGTCAACGCCTGGACCGGCCTGGGCTACCTCACCGCCCGCGCGTCGTGGGGCGCCTTCCCGGGGCACTCTCTGACCGATATCCAGAGCGGCATCGGTGTGGTGCACAACGCCTTGCTGATCGCCGAGCCGGAACGAACCGTCCTCCGCGGGCCGTTCCGCCCCTCGCCTCGGTCGCTGCTGCACGGCGAATTCAGCCTGTCGCCGAAGCCGCCGTGGTTCGTCACCAACCGGACGGGCGCCACGACCTTGCGGCGTTTGACCAACTTCGCCAAGAAGCCCGGCGTCGCCCCGCTCGCGCCGATTTTCGCCTCCGCGCTGCGCGGCTGAAACCCATCAGACCAGCCCGGGTCCGGCGGCAACGCCGGCCCGGGCTCACCACCGCTCCCATCGGCCGGGCATCCTCCGAGAAAGACGAGCACGCAATGACTTATCACGAGCACGACCTGCCGATGCCGAGCACCATGCAGGATGAACCTCTTTCCTTGGCGACGTTGCTGCGCTACGCCACCACCGTGCACGCCGATGCCACCGTCCGTACCTGGACGGGCAGCGGGTCGCGGGTACTGACCTACCGCGAACTCGGTGATCGGGCGGCCCAGCTCGCGCACGCCCTCACCGCGCTGGGGATCGGCCGCGGCGACCGAGTGGGCACTTTCATGTGGAACAACAACGAACACCTCCTCGCCTACTGTGCTGTACCCGCCATGGGCGCGGTGCTGCACACCCTGAATATCCGTCTCTTCCCGGAACAGATCACCTTCGTCGCGAATCACGCGGCGGACAAGGCGGTGATCGTCGACGGTTCCCTGGTGCCCGCCTTCGCGCAGGTGCTGCCGCATTTGCGTACGGTCCGCCACGTCATCGTCGCCAACGGTGACGCGGCGGCGTTGCGCGCACCCGAGGGTGTCGCGGTACACGAACTCGACACGCTGCTGGCCGGACAATCGTCCACGTTCGACTTCCCCGTGCTCGACGAAAGATCCGCCGCCGCGATGTGCTACACCTCCGGCACCACCGGTGACCCGAAAGGCGTTGTCTATTCGCACCGTTCGAACTGGCTGCACTCCATGCACGCCTGCACCACCGACGGCATGGGCATCAGGACGGGGGACCGGGTGCTGGCCATCGTCCCCTTGTTCCACGCCAACGCGTGGGGCCTGCCCTACGCCGCGCTCATGGTGGGCGCCTCGTTGGTGATGCCCGACCGATTCCTGCAGCCGTCGCCGCTGCTGGAACTCATGGCAGCCGAACGCCCGAGTTTCGCCGCCGCCGTACCGACGGTGTGGAACGGTGTGCTCGCGGCGGTCGACGCCGCCCCGCAGGACCTCGGCCATCTGCGTGCGGTCGTGGTCGGAGGCTCGGCCGTGCCGCCGCAACTGATGCGTGCCTTCGAGAACCGCCACGGAGTGCGCATCATCCAGGCATGGGGGATGACCGAAACGTCGCCGCTGGGCTGCGTCGCGTGGCCGCCACCCGGAACCGAAGGCGAAGACGCCTACGCCTACCGGGTCACCCAGGGACGTTTCCCCGCTCCGGTGCAAGCGCGCCTCGTCGGCGATGACGGCACGGAGCTGCCCCGCGACGGAAAAGCCGTGGGGGAGGTGGAGGTTCGGGGTCCCTGGATCACCGCGTCCTATTACTCGCCGGATGCGGGAACGGTCGGCTCCGACGCGTTCCGTGACGGCTGGCTGCGCACCGGCGACGTCGGGACCATCACTGCCGACGGCTACCTCACCCTGGTCGATCGAGCCAAGGACATCATCAAGTCCGGCGGCGAATGGATCTCGTCGGTCGCCCTCGAGAACGCGATCATGGCGCACCCGGACGTCGTCGAGGCCGCCGTGTTCGGCGTACCCGACGAGAGATGGGACGAGCGACCGGTCGTCGCCGCCGCGTTGCGGGCCGGAGCGGAGGCGGACGCGGGCGTGCTGCGTGCGTTCTTGGCCGGTAAGACAGCGAAATGGCAATTGCCCGAGCGCTGGACATTCCTGCCCGAAGTGCCCAAGACCAGTGTCGGCAAATTCGACAAGAAAGCCCTGCGCGCCCGGTACTCGTCAGGCGAACTGGATATCGTCGTCATCGATTCGACCAGCGCGCAGACGAACTCGGACAGCAGGGCACGTTGAGCCGGCACAGGCTCGCCGACCCGGCTCCGCGCAGTCGCGAACCCATCACCGAGATGGCCGGCACCGCTGGGGTCATGCCCACATCCGTTGCCGACGTCGTCGCGGGGTCTAACGACCGTCGGCCATGGCGGCGTAGGTGAGGGAAGTGACCAGCCCGTACGCAAGATGTGGCACGAGATCACTGAGCCAGTCGGAACGTGTCCATCGGCGCGGATCGGAAACTCCCGAGCTGAGAAGCGACAGCGCCGTGACGGACATGGCCGTGGCGGTATTGACCGTGGTCGCGGCGAGAATCGACGGCTGCCATCTCATGGAACGGGCGAAACCGTAGGCACAGCCGACCGCAGCGCCGGTCCCCGTGCCCAGCAGCGCACCCGCGCCGGAGATCCGGCTGCGCCGTTGTTCCTCGTCACCGGGCACCTGCACGCCCAATCGGTCGGTCACGCGCTCGACGCTCTGTTCGGGCGTGCGGCTCGGTGGTCGGCCCCGCGCGATCATGTCGAGGAAGGTGACGGCGTTCAACGCGGTCGTGCCCGCGGCTCCCGCTGCGGCGCCGCAGAGGATCGGCTTCAGCATCGCCACACACCTCACATCGGCACGATCGTCTTCAGCCAGCCGTCTTCGCGCCGGTCGAACGTCTCGTAGGCCTCGATGACGGAGAGCGGGTCGGCGCGTTGGGTGATGAAGGCGGCCGGATCGATGTCGCCCCGGGCCACCCTGCCCAGCAGGCCGGGGACGTAGCGGCGGTGGTTGCAGTTGCCGCCTTGAACGGTGAGATTGCGGTTGACCACGGCGCCGATCGGGAAAGCGTCGAAATTCGGCGGATAGACTCCGATGACGCCGACGCTACCGGCTTTGGCGACTGCCTCGAGTGCCCACCGCGCCGCCAAGCTGGGCGCGTCCCCGGCCAACCACTGCGCGCCCTCGGTCCTGCCCTGCGGGGCCGCCTTCTCGCGCTCGGCGTCCAGCGTCGAATCCGAAACCGGAAGATCCTGTGCGGCCGGTCCGGACTTCGGGCGTTGGGCATCCACACCGACCGCGTCGATCACCCTGTCCACTCCGATACCGCCGGTCAGCTCGCGCACCGTTGCCACCGGATCCTCGGCATTGAAATCGATCGGCTCGGCGTTCTGCGCACGAGCGGTCGCCAGACGGTCGGCGATACCGTCGACAACCAGCACCCGCGTCGCGCCTCGACGCTTCGCTGCGGCGATCGCGCATTGCCCGACCACGCCCGCACCGAGCACCAGCACCGTGTCGCCCTGCCCGACTTGCGCCAATCGGGCGCCGAACCAGCCGGTCGGCAGCACATCGGAGATCATGATCGCCTGTTCGTCGGACACCGAATCGGGGATTTTCACCAGCGTCGTGGCGGCGAAGGGAATGCGCGCGTAAGCGGCCTGCAGCCCCGCGACGGGGCCTGTGCTCTCCGGTCCGCCGAAGAAGCTGGTTCCCGCCTGCGGTCCGTTCGGATTGGCGGTGTCGCACTGGGCGAAGTAGCCGGCACGACAGTAGGAGCAGGTCCCGCATGCGATGGTCGAGCACACTACGACCCGATCGCCCTGGCGGAAACCGCGCACCGCCGCCCCGGTCTCCTCCACCACTCCGACAGCCTCGTGCCCGAGCACTGTTCCCGGCTGCATGCCCGGCATCGTGCCGCGCACGAGATGGAGATCGGTACCGCAGATAGCCGAGGTCGTGATCCGCACAAGCGCATCGGTCGGCTCCACTATTTTGGGATCATCGACTTCGTCGAGCCGGATATCTCCCACGTCGTGCCACACCACTGCCTTCATCGAAGCACCCTCCTCGCCGTCGACTTGCAGATCGCACACCCCTCCGCTTGCCGCGCGATGCGGAGATCATCACGACGGCTGGAGTGGGTCGTGTCCGAGTGACATCAGATGCCTGCGCCAGTCGTCTCTGCCCGCGCGCGGCTCGCGCTCTGCTTCCGCACCGCGCGCCGCGGTGATTTCGTCCACGGCCCGGCGCATCACCGCAATGTCGTCGGCATCGAGGTCGGTACGACGTTTGCCGAGAACCGCAAGGATGTGCCGACCGATCTCCGGCCCCGCGCGCTCGGGTTCCGTTTCGGTGCCGGTGTCGGCGCCTTCGGTGCGCAGCCAGTCGCGCAACTGCCGGGACGACATATTGACCAGGCGGTGGAATTCCTCCCATAGCTCGTCGTCGATGACGGTTTCGGCCATGGCTTCACCTCCAGTCGGTTGTCCCGGCGAACGCGTGGCGACTACCCGGGCCTGGGTCGGCCAAACCACCGTTCGGAGCGCATTCCGAATGCACTCGCGGGTCCGGGTTCGTGGACGCCGAGGCGGGTACGCGCCGGATGTGTATGGCATTGATCTCAGAGAAATAGCGCAACGGCGGGGCCCGTTCGTATCGCTCTGCGTCGACGCCTCGCACAACACCGAAGACGCCGAGCAGCAAAAAGCGTTACGGTGGCGCTCGATCCGCGAGCAATTGGCCGCCCAGGACGTTCCCGAGAAGGCGCTGACGCTTCTCGACGACACGATCAGCAAAGTCAGGGCGGAGCAAGGGCGGGCAGGCCGCGTGCTGATCGCCGATTCGGACAGCGTCCTCGTCGATCACATGCTCGCCGAGCCGCCCGCACGCGAGATTGCCGGTGGTCACATTGCCGCAGGGTGGCTCGATCGTGCCCGTCGAAGGTGCTGTCGTACCCCGGGAAGGGGTCGCCACACTTTTGCGCCACCGCTAGCGCGCCGGTATCCAGCAACCGCAACAGGAGAAAATCCCATGGAACGAGGAAATAGCAAGCACGGTCCCGTACACGACGACGAGTTGGCCCACGAGTTGGAAGGCACGATACGAGGCAATCGTTCCAGCCGAGCAGAAGAGTGGCGTGAGCCCGAGCCGCCGGCTGACGACGACACCCTCATCAACGAACAGGTGCAACGGACCGAGCATCCGTAGCATTTCGAACCGAATCATCAATTCGCCGGACGCGCGAACGCTGGAATACAGCAGTGCGGAATGGTGGGCACACGCATGTTTCCGCGGTTCGAGGTTGCATCTCGTACCTGGGTACAGGGTTACCGTGAGGGCATGATGATCACGCCTCCCACCGGGGATTGGGTACCGGACTCGTGCACGCTGCCCACCGTTGAACAGTCGGTACGAGTCGCTGAGTTCGACCGGTTCTTCACCGAAGCGGTGCGGCGCACGGATCGGCCCGCGCCCACGCGACTGCATCTCTTACTGGCCGCCGGCACGGAGGGGGAGGGCCGTGACCTCGCCGCGCGCGAGTCCGGTTGCTGCTTGTTCTTCACCTTCGGCTTCGATGCCACCGAGGACGGTCCGGTGATGCGTATCGCCGTTCCCGACAATCAGGTCGCGGTCCTCGACGCGCTGGCCGTGCGGGCGGACGCCTGGATCGGCGGCTATCGGCGTTGACCGGGTTGCGCACCGGCGAGCTGGCCGCGGCCGCCGGGGTGAACACCCAGACGTTGCGGTACTACGAGCGGCTCGGTCTGCTCGCCGAACCGCAGCGGTCTCTCGGCGGGCATCGACTGTATCCGGAGCGGTCCGTCACGGTGTTGCGTGTGATCAAGGCGGCCCAGCGGCTGGGGTTCACCCTCGACGAGGTCGCCGAGCTTTTGGCCACCACCCGATCGGGTCGCCGTAATGCGGTCGGGCTACAAGCCCGCGCGGCGGCCAAATTGGCCGAGATCGACGCGAAACTCACCGAGCTGACCGCGGTGCGCGACACCCTGCATGCCGCATTGGAGGCAGGTTGTGACGACTTGCTCGCCTGCAGCGAAGCCTTTGCTGCCCAGTACCGTTTCGGCACCGACTCCGCCGGTGAAGGAGGCGAGTGTGGGTGCTGAGCGCCCGCGGACGACGCTGGTGGGAACCGATCGTGCTCGGCGCGCTTCTGTGTGTCGGATGCTGCACGCTTCCAGTCCTGGTCGCCGCCGGAATCTTCGGCGGCGGGGTGGCGTTGGTGAGCGTTGCACGAATGCGGGATGCGGCTGCGGCACGGGCGCCTCACTTTGAATTCGCCGTGCTTTTCGAACGGCGGGTGGCTGTGCCGTGCCTGGTGCGTTCGGTGGTGACGTGACCCGCGGCTTTGACCGTGGCGAGTACGGGCGTCACTTCCAGGGTTCGAATGGCGTCGTCGCTGCCGAGGCGGCGGGTCAGGTAATGGTGCAAGGCGCTGGGATTCGGGCACATCGCCTGCGCCACAAGGTTACTCGGACCGGTAGTGGCCAGCACGAAGGCGAGTTCGGGATGCCGCGCCAACTCGAGGCCGACCTGGTCGAGCCGTGCGGGAGCGACCGACATCCACAGCAGTGCCTGGGTGGTGGCGCCGAACAGGGTGTCGTCGGCCTGGACATCGAAGAAGATCTCGCCCTGCGCCCGTAGATCGGCCAGGCGGCGCGCGACTGTCGCCGGGGACCATCCGGTGGCTGCCGCCAACTCGGCCAGCCCGGCCCGTCCATCGGTCTGCAGCGCGGACAACAAGGCGTCGTCGGCGCTGGAGAGCCCGCGTGCGGACAGCGCGTCGTGATGGCGTGGTGTGAGTTGTCGCTGCTGGTGATCGGTGAGCGTTGCGACTTGTCCGTGCCACGGCGTCGGACCGCCCAAATAGGTGTGCAGCACGTAGTGAGCCGACACGGTCGTGATACCGGCGGTGCGGGGGATCTCCTGCAGCAGCAGCGGATGTGCCGCGTCCGCCTGGTGCGGCATGCGAAGGATGAGAAGGATTTCCGTGCCACCCGACAGGAGTTTGATCCATGAAGTGTCGGGTCGTCGGGCGAGGGAATGAGCGAGTGTCCGGGCTGCCGTCGTGGTGGCGCCGAGGCGGACCAGCCAGCGGGTGTGGTCGTCGCGGTCGAGACGGCTCAGCCCGACCACCCGCAAGCCGGCCTCGGCGCGCAGTCGCCGGTAGCGCCGGGCCACCGTCTGCGTCGACACACCGACCACCGTGCCGATACGGCTGAACGGTGCGCGGCCATCGAGGTGCAGAGCATGGACGATGCCCCGGTCCAGCTCGTCTATAACGGTCATTTCTTTCAGCATTCCGTCTTCAATGGAAAATTTCCACTGATATCTCCCTGTGGGTGGAGCTAGCGGAGGCTCCGGATCGATGCTGGTCCCGTCGTCGGACAGCGACGGCAACGATCCACTGAAGGGACTGTCATGATTCTGGTTACCGGAGCAACCGGCACTGTCGGCCGCTCGCTCGTCGACCGACTCGTCGCCGCGAAGGTGCCCGTGCGCGCGATGACCCGCAGGCCCGCTGCCGCCGGTCTTCCCGCTGCCGTCGACGTCGTCGCGGGCGACTTGGGTGATCGCGGCAGCATCGCCGCGGCGCTGCGCGGGGTGGACCGCGTGTTCCTGCTTTCCACCGGACCCGACATCCCGACCCACGACGCGAACCTGATTCGCGAAGCCACACGCGCCGATGTCGCGCACGTCGTCAAGCTGTCCTCCGGGCGTACCGGCGACGACACCGCGACCGACCCCATCCCGAGCTGGCATCGCCGCGGTGAACAGGCCCTGCGCGACAGCGGCATTCCGTGGACGATCCTCGGCCCGCTCGGGTTCATGGCCAACGCATTGCACTGGGCCGACTCGATCCGGAGCCGCGACAGCGTGTTCGCCGCCTACGTCCACGGCCGCATCGCGGTCGTGGACGAACACGACATCGCCTCCGTCGCCGCCACCGTGCTCACCACCGACGGCCATGACGGGCGAATCTACCGGCTCAGCGGACCGGAGGCTTTGACCCCCGCCCAGATGACCGCCGTACTCGCCGACGTGCTGGGCAGGCCGCTACGGTTCGTGGAAGTCGAGCCCGCCGCCGCCCGTCAGGCGATCCTGGACCACGGACTGTCCGAGATCATGGCCGACGCCATCATGGCACTGCGCGCCACCGCACTGGAGTCGTTCACCTCTGTCGTGCATCCGACGGTGCAAGATGTCACCGGCGTGCGGCCGACCTCGTTCCGGGAGTGGGCCGCCCGACACCTTGCCGACTTCGCGCGTGTGTGACAGCGCGTGCACATCTCGATTCCTAGCGTTTCAGATTTTCCTGCGGCGTGTCGCTGAAGGTCAGCCCGCAGCGTCGGATTTGAATGCAGGCTGGCTGGTCGACAAATGCGCGAACTACTGGAGGTAGAAGATCGTGATCCGGCGGTTTCTTTTGCCCGGCAGCAGGCGCAGCGGTGCGATCGGCGGTGTGGCACTCGGGCTGCTCTTGGCGACGAGGGCAACCGCGCAACCGCTGTATCCACTGCCCGATCCGGACCCGTTCTATGCCGCCCCGGCGGATCTGGCGGCACACGAAGCAGGGGATGTGCTGGGTGTGCGGGCACTGCCCGCGCTGGCGATCTTCCCCGCGGCCACTGTCACGCTGGTCAAGTTCCGGTCCACCGACTCGCACGGAGCGCCGATCGCGGCGACTACGACGGTTCTGACTCCCTTCGGCCGACAGCCCGGCGGGCCGCTGTTGTCGTATCAGCACTTCATCAACGCGCTCGGCACCGGCTGCGCGATATCGCACAAGCTGTACAGCGACGATCTGAACCTGGTGGCGACCACGCCGATCTTGAATGTGGCGCTGGCGCGGGGCTGGACTGTGGCGCTGCCGGATCACGTCGGACCGCAGTTCGCTTGACAACACCTCGATCGTCGACAGCCGCGAAGCCCGCTCGGTGGTGGAGGAGAACAGCCTGGAACTCGCTCCCGAGATGCCGGAAAACCCTGTCCTCGAATGGCATTCGCCGAAGGACCAGCATATTCCGCTCGGTGCCACCGAGAATACCGTCCGCCGCTGGTGCGCGGCCGGGGTGCGGGTGCAGACGGTGCTGGTGCCCTCGGTTGAGCTGCCCTCCGCGCTGGAACATTTGGCCCCTGCGGTATCGGGTGCGCCTGCGGTGCTGCTGTGGCTCGAAGCCCGGGCCCGCGGAGAGCTCGCCCCTACCAACTGCTGACATCGACGCCCAGGTAGCGGAGCGGAACTGCGGCATGTGGCCGCCGAACTCGCCGGGGCGGATGGCTCCTGACCGGCTTCACCAACTGGGACTCCGCCCGCGTCGAAGTCGAACGAGGTGGACCCCGCCGATGTGATGCGCCGTCACTTCATCAGGGCGAAGTTGCGCCAGAGGTTGGTGAGGCTTTCGGTCCCTCCGAACAAGGTGGTGAAGTTGGTGGAGTCGATCATGACGATGTCGCTTGCGCGTCGTTCGGTAGGCGGCAGCCAGATCAGGGTGTTGAATTCGGTATTGCCTTCGGCGGTGAAGGGGTGGGGTCGGTCGAGGTCGATGGGTTGCCGGGCGAGCAGGCGCACGGATGCGCTTGCGGGCGCGGTGAGGTGATAATGCGGGAGGTGGGGGTGGAAGTTGAATGTGGTGACGTTGTCGAGCAGGTGCAAGTCGTCGAGGTCACGAAATGTGCTCAGGGGCGCAATGGATTTCGTGCCTTCGACGACGGCGGGTCGGAGTCCGTACATGTTGTGCACCGGAACGTCGAGGGCCTTCATCAGTGAGCGGGTGTAGGCGCTGAAGCGTTGTTGGCGCGGCACCAGCGGGTCGCCGTGGTGTTGGTATTCGACTTGGCGTTGCTGAAGGTCGTCGGTGCAACCCACGTCGTGATGGGGCGCCAAAAGCAGACAGGTGCCTTCGCGTCGCAGCCATTCGTCGAGGGCCGCGATCTCGTCGGGCGTGGCTTCTGCCTGACCGAGAACGTGGTCGAGGCCGAAGATCATGAGGGTATCGGTGTCGGCCAGAATGCGTTCGTCGAGGGGCAATTCGAACCCGGCTTGATCGATGCGCTGGAAGACCGCGACGGGGTGGCCGGTGGCCTCTCCGGCGATCTGCTGGAAGGTGAGGGTGGAGCGGTGGAACAATTCCAGCGTTCCGGCGATCCCTTGCAGAAAGTGCGCGGCGTCGTACTCGGGCGTCTCGTAGGCAGGCCAAGCCGCTTGGCGCACCTCGGTCATGGTGGAGAAGCGGTTGTCGAGCGCGGCGGGATCGCGCTGGGCTTCCCAGGGATAACTCCAAGTCCAGTAGATGCTCAACCGGCGTCTGCCGGGAGTGTAGGTACGTGGCAGCTGAGATTGGTTGTAGGTGCGTGCCCGGGTGACGGTGCTCATGGTGCCACCTCGTTGTCGGTAGGAGTGCAGAGGTAGCGCAGTGCGCGAACACCGGGCATGAAGAAGTACGCGCCACCCCTGAGAGTTGTGAACGCCGGTAATCCTCTGATGGTCTTACGGATCGGACGTTTGGGGATCTTGTATTCCAGGGTGCCGTCTTGGTTGCCGATGATCGGATCCCGCTCGTTGCCGAGCTCGTGGAACGTCTTGTCGTTGATCCACACGTTCTGGGCGAATTCGAATTGGCGCACCAGGCTGGCACACAGCACGAAGGCCGCGATTCCGCGCTCGGCGCCGTCCTCGGAAACGCCTTCGGGGAGATGCGGTCCGTAGGTGGCGCCGCGGCGGATCATGCGCCGCCGCTGCATATTCACCGCGGTGTCACGGGGATTCAGCCTGCGGATGTGCGAGCCCAAAGGCACCGCGTACCCGTAGGGGTCCATCTGTTTGTAGTTGAAATCGTTGTTTCGCTGCATATCTGCCCCGAGTTCGGGATCGTCCCGCTCGGGGGCGAGCACCAGGGGAGCGCCGCTGCGCCAGCGGCCCATGAGTTTCGCGGCCAGCAACTCCTGTTCCTCCGGGGTGTCGGTGTGCTCGGCCAGGAAGTCGCGGAATCGCCCGACGTGTTCTTGTAGGCGCCGGTAGGCCATGTAGCTGCCGTTGCGCGACAACACCTCCGGTTGCGGCAATCCCACCGGAGGACCGTCCTCGTCGGGATATCCCAGGATGAACTCGCCGGCCTTGATCGGGGCACCCGTGCCCGGTGTGGGCTGCTCACCGGAGCCTTCGATCACCGGCTGCGACAACCTGTCGCGGTAGCCGAAATGGTCGTGCGGGTACTCCAACGGCGGAACGGCCGCGAGGTCCAGCGACGACAGCACCGTCACTCCGGTGCAGCGGCCGACCAGCTGGTGGTGCTCGTGCACCCAGCGAGCGCGTTCGGCGTCGTCGTGGGCGAACAGGATCGCGATCGCGTGCAGATCGTCGCCCGCCAATCCACCGACCCAATGGTCGGGGTGATCGGTCCCGGTGTCGCCCAGGACGCCGGCCCGCGCTGCCATGCCCTGGCGGAGCTCCTCGGGGAACGTTGCCAGTGACTGTTCGGGCACGCCGAGTGCGCGTAGGCCGGTCCAGGTGAACGCGAGCGTCACCCACCGGCGGTCGGTGGTCACAGAGCGTTGTGCGTCGGCAGCCGAGGCCACGCGGTCGACCATGGCCGACAGCCACGCCCGCCCACCGGTGGCACTGGCGAACGACAGGAACTCGTAGCGTCCGGTCAGCGCGGGGACGCGGGTCAGCAGAATGTGCTGAATGTCGTCGAGTTCGAGCATCAGCAAATCTCTCGGTCGCTACTGCATCTGATCGAGCATGTCGGAAAATGCCGCCTTCACGCGCAACGCCTTCTTGACCTCGTCCGCGGTCACATAGGGATACTCACCGTACTCGAGGAAGCTCGGGAATTGATGCTCACGAAAGAACTCGACCACCGCCTCGGTATTGGTCTTCCAGTCTTCGGGGAACCCTTCGAGGTTCACGAATACGGTTGTGATGCCCGTCGACAGGAACAAGGCGATAGCATCCTCGACGTACTTGTCGAAGTCGGTGTCGAAGATCCCCTGATATTGGAAACACAATCCGTCGCCGATGTCGAACAGTACCCACCGCAAGTAATGCAGCCGGAGCGGCGCCAGCACAGTGGGATCTTCGGCGACCGTGGCCTCGATTTGCTTGCCGTACTCCCGGATCGCCTCCTCGCGGCCGGGTTTGACCCGCGCGATGATCGAGAAGCCGTAATTGGCAGGTGTGCGGGGAAAGATCGGCCCGTACCGGCCTCGCTCGAGCTCGAAGAACCCCTCCTTCGGCAGGGCCATCGCCGCCGGCCTGGACCAATCAGCATCGCCTGTGGTCATGTCCGCCTCCATCTCGAGCGGTGCGGCGCGGAGCGAGCTGAAATCCCTTGGCCGAACCGCTCTCGTCGTTGTTATCTGATGGTTTGTCCGAAGTGTGGGTCTCGAAATCCATCGCTTCCCTTGGGTAAGCGGATTGCGACGATCGCTGAAGCCGGGGATGGATGGGGCTGCTGGTCCGCATTGCCGCCTGCGGCAGCGGGCCGCGCGCCGGTCGAGCCGACCCGCCGCATTTCGACCGTGGCACGGCTGGTCTCGGGACAAGGATCCGATTTCTCGCGGGTCCATGTACCGGTCAAGAATTCGGCGGGGTCGGGACCCACGTCGGACGCGAACAAATCCCAATGAAATGTCGCGTTGGTGTGCGGCTCGTTCGATTCCGCGAAGCAGGGAAAGGGGATGCTGTAATCGGCCTGCCAGACCCCGCCTTCGAGCATCAACATCGGAGCGAAGACGGCGCGAGGATCTTTGCGGGGATCTGTGCCGGAATCTGTGTCCGTCGTTGCGGCGCAGCGGTCGCCCTCACGCATGCACAGGGTGTTGTATTGCTGCCGGAACTTGTTGGGCGGCGGGGGATTGGGAACGTCTGGTGTCGCGGTATATGTGATGGTTACGTCATAGGCGCCGCTGATCGGCGCGATAGTCGGGCTAGGACCGCGGTTGGGGACGGTTTCGGGAGGGACGACGTCGACCTTCGGATCGATCTCGCCGACGCGGGAAAGCTTCATCTCTTGCTGTTGAGTGTATGCGCAAGGGCCACCGACGAAACTGAAGGAGTTTCCGGTCCACGCCGGGATGGCGGGTCGGAATTCTAGCCTCTGCCATGCCGGGACGTTCTGCGGCACCTTGGTGATCGGATTTTCGCAATCGCGGTCGGGGCGGGGCCGTATGTCTCTTGTGATCGTCCACGTGCCGTCGCGATAGTCCGCGCTGAACTTGGCCGGGGCCGTCTCCCGCTCGGTCTTGCTCTGGCTGGTTATCGAGGCCACGCAGCGTTCGCCGTGCGATGGACAGTCGGATCGGACTGACCATATCCTTTCTTGTGGGGGACTGTTGTCCGGCTTCCCGTTGAGAATTTTGGGCGTGTAGGTGACCTCGTATTTGCCATCGAAAGCCGCCTCGGGCTTCGATGGCTGGCTCAGCCACCAGATACCCGACCCCAGGGCCGCAGTGATGAACGCGGCGACCACGGCGACGACTATCGGAACGACAGGCCGCTTACGTCGAGGCGGTGCGGTGCCGTCCCGTCGGGATCCCCCGCCCGATTCGGATCGTATGGGCTCGAGACCGGGCAGATCCACGGGAGGTCCAGCATTGATCGTGGACCTTTGCTCCGCATACGGCTCTGTGGAGGGTATCGGCGTCGGCGTCCTGGGCCGATCGCTGAGACCTCCGAAGCCGGGGGGCACCGATGTGGGGCCCGATCGAGGGGCGCTTCCGGCGGCAACCGCAGGGGCAGTGGCGAGAGCGTGTTCGGCAGCGGCTGCCAGCTCTCCGGCGGTCTGGTAGCGGTCGTCCGGGTCCTTCGCCATGCCCTGGGCGATGACATCGTCGAAACCGACCGGCAGGTCGAGCCGCCGCATGCTCGGCGACGGGGGAGCGGCGGTCAGGTGCGCCGCGATCTGTTGTTCGGTGCTGGTGCTCGGGTAGGGCGGTATTCCGGTCAAGAATTCGCACAGCACGCAAGTAAGGGCGTATACGTCGGACCGAGCGTCGGCGACCCCGCTGGTGAATCGCTCCGGAGCCATGTAGGCCAAGGTTCCGATCATCGTGCTGGTGCTGGTCAGCGGGGTATTGCTGGCCGAGCGGGCGATACCGAAGTCGATCAGATAGACGAAGCCGGTATCGGTGACCAACAGGTTGGACGGTTTGACGTCGCGGTGCACCAAACTTTGGGCGTGCGCCGCATCCAGCGCCGCCGCGACTTGGGAGATCACCCCAACCGCTGTCGCCGGCTCCATCGCACCATCGCGGTTGAGCAGTGTTCTGGCATCGTCGCCGTCGATCAGGCGCATATCGAGATAGAGGTGGCCTTCGATCTCGCCGTAGCCATGGATCGGAACCACATGTGGTTCGCGCAGTTGAGCGGTGTCGTGAGCCTCCCGCCGGAATCGCTCCCTGAAGCTGGGATCAATCGCACAGCGCTCGGGCAGCAATTTGATCGCCACGATGCGGTCGGTAGCGGTGTCGTAGGCCCGCCATACCTGGCCCATGCCGCCTTCGCCGATCAGCTCGTGCAACCGGTAGCGACCGAACGCTATGCCGTTCACCGACCACCTCCCGCACGGATGAATCGCGTTCGCTATGGAGGATCAGCATCGTGAAAAGGTCGCGTATCGATGATATCGACCTCGGCATTCCTACTGCATCATCGTCGCGGTGCTGCCCGCGTTGCGCCTATGCGAGACAGTCTTCGGCGGGCTGGCCGACGTGTCGGATCCTCACACTTTCTCGGTGGCGGGCAGATGGGCCGCGCAGACCGCCTCGACGAATTCGCCGACGGTGTTATCGGCCAGATTGCGGGCCAGATCCGCCTCGGTGATGATGCCGACCAGCATGCCGTTGTCGGTGACCGGGAGCCGACGGATCCGCTGCTGCTCCATGAGGACCAGCACGTCGCGCACATCGGTGTCGATATCGACGGTGTGCAGTCGGTCGGCGCCCTGCGCCAATTCGCCGGCGGTGGTGGTCTTCGGATTCGCGCCGACACCGACCACCTTCACGACGATATCCCGGTCGGTGACTATGCCGACGGGGCGGCATTCGCCGTCGCAGATGGGCAGTGCGCCGATGTCGAGCTGCCGCATCCGCTGGGCGGCTGCCTCCATGGTTTCCCGAACACTGATGTGCTGTACGTCGGGCCGCATGATGGTCCGCGCGGTCGTCATGATGCATCTCCTTCTATTACGGCGGCGTGTTCGCTACTCCGATCATCATTCGACGGCGGCGAACCTACCGACAGGGCAGAAGGTCATCTGGCGAACGCCTCTGGCACCGTTGCGCAACCTCGAAGAGTGAGTGTACAGTCACTCACATGAGCAGACGTGCCACTCTTTCCACCGCGGAACTCCGGCGCGAGGCCGTCGTCGACGCCGCGATCGACGAGTTCGCCCGCACCGGCTATCACGGCACGCCGATCGCGAGCGTCGCGGCACGCGCATCGATCTCGCCCGCGTACGTCTTCAAGTTGTTCCCCGGCAAGGTATCGCTGTTCGTCGCCGCGCTCGATCGCGCCTTCGAACTGATCGAGGAAGCGCTGTCGGCCGGTGCGTCCCGGCCGGGCGAGACCGACCCGGATGCGATCCTGGACCGGATGGGCGGTGCCTACGCCGAACTCATCGCGGACAACAGACTGCTCATGGTGCAGGTGCACGCCCAATCCGCGGCCGACATCCCGGAAATCGCCGCCGCTATGCGCAGCGGGCTCGAACGGGTTACCGCGTTCGCCGCGGAGCGGTCCGGCGGCAGTGCCGAGCAGGTCCAGCGCTTCATCGCCTACGGCCAGCTCTGTCATCTGATCACCACGCTCGACATCGACGCGAGCGCAGGAGGGTGGGCGGCAATGCTCACCCAGGGGATCCGGCACCCGAACCGCATGTAATCGACATCCTGACCGGCGAAATCGCCGTTTACCCACAGAGTGATTGATCAATCACACACTAGGAGGTTCCGAGATGAGCACAGCGAACGTGACAGTTACCGAGATCGTGTTGCCCGGCAAAGTCGAACCGAGCGGACTGCGGGTGCGGCAGCGCGAACTGCCGCCACCCGGTCGGGGGCAGGCGCTGGTGCGGGTGGAGGCCACCGGAGTCTCCTTCGCCGAGCAGCAGATGCGCCGTGGCAAGTACTACGACCAGCCGCCGTTCCCGTTCGTGCCCGGCTACGACTTGGTCGGCGAGGTCGTCGCCGTGGGTTCGGGAGTGGACGCGGCGCTGCGGGGCCGCCGGGTCGCCGCGCTCACCAAGACCGGCGGCTGGCGCAGCCACGTGCTGCTGGACGCCGCCGACCTGGTGCCGGTGCCGGACGGGCTCGACCCGGCAGAAGCGGAGACGCTGGTCGTCAACGGGATCACCGCGTGGCAGATGCTGCACCGGGTCGCCGGAACCCGGCGCGGTGCCACGATTCTGGTGCACGGCGCGAACGGCGGCGTCGGCTCCACGCTGGTGCAGCTGGCCCACGCGGCCGGTATCGCGGTGATCGGCACCGCGTCGGCCCGCAACGCGGACGCGGTCCGGGCGCTCGGCGCGCAGTGGGTGGACTATCGCGGCGACGTGCCCGCCCAGGTCCGGGCGCTGGCGCCGAACGGTGTGGACGCGGTGTTCGACCACGTCGGCGGTCCCGGCATCGTGGACTCCTTCCGGCTGCTCGCGCCCGGTGGCACCCTGGTGTCCTACGGCACCGCGGCTACCCGCGACGTCGAAGGCGATTCCCGGCTTCCCGTACTGAAATTGCTCGCCCGGCTGCAACTGTGGAATGCGGTGCCGAACAAGCGCAGAGCGCACTTCTTCAATCTGTGGGCGGGCAAGCGCGACGCCGCAGCCTTCCGCGCGCGGATCGCCGAGGACCTCGGGCAGGTGTTCGATCTCGCGGTGGCCGGGTCATTGCGAGGACAGGTCGCCGCCCGGTTGCCGCTCACCGAGGTCGCCGAGGCGGTGCGGCTCGCGGAGTCCCGCACGGTGGTCGGCAAGGTTGTGCTGGAACCGTGAACCACGGCTCCTGAACCCCCGACGGTCGCCGGCTTTATCCACGAGTTCACCCGACATAAGGGCTGAAAAACATGGTCTACCATTGCAACCGACTCACCCTGGAGACCGGCGTTACGCAGGAGCAGCTGGACGAGGCGCTGGAAAGCCTGCGCAATCAGGGCCGTGTCATCCCGTCCGTACGGCACTTCAGCGTCTTCGCGACCACGGCGGCGAGTACGAATGGGGCGCCGTTTTCGCCCTCGACGACCTCGGCGGTTATCGGGAGTACCTGATTCACCCGGCGCACCTGCATACCGACCGGATCGGCCTGCCCCAGCCGAGACGGTCGCCACCATATCCGAATGGTCACAGCGATCGGCATTCCGCATCAGGTCGGGTATCCCGGGGGTAGCGTCCTTGTCGCAGTGTGCACGTTCTCTCCTGAGCACCAAGCAGTTTCTGCTCGCTACCACTCGGACTGTTCGTCCGGGACGGTTACCGATTCAGACCGCACGGAACCAGGACAAGGAGATCGTCATGAAAGCCACACGCCTCGTTCGTTTGGGTCTTCCCCCGTTCTTCGCCGCCGCGGCAGCGCTGTTGTTCTGTCCGCCGACCGCCACGGCGCAGGAGATGTGGAACTACAACTGTTCGTCCCATTCGCCGGTGTGGGAAGGCAGGGTGACCGCTATGGACTGCACGCCGTCGAACGGTGCGCCTGCGAGTGGAGAGATCACGCAGCCGTTCCAGGTGAACGGCGGCGAGGTCATGAACTGCTCGTCCGGATGGGCGCATCTCCCCGACTTGATGGGTAAGGAATGCGGACCGGCGCCGATGCGATAGCTGATCGACCGCGTCGGCGGGTGGACCTTGTCGATTCCGGCAAGGCCCACCCGTTTTCTGCTACCAGGATGATTCGATGACCATCGCTGCCGAGGACCTTTCGCACCTGCGCCGCTGCGTCGAACTCGCCAGGGAGGCGCTCGACGACGGGGACGAGCCGTTCGGCTCGCTCCTGGTCTCGGCCGACGGGGAAGTGCTCTTCGAGGACCGGAACCGGATCAAGGCGGGTGACGCGACACGTCATCCCGAATTCGAGATCTCTCGGTGGTCCGCGGCGCATCTGTCGCCTCACGAGCGCGCCGCGGCCACCGTCTATACCTCCGGCGAGCACTGCCCGATGTGCGCGGCGAGCCACGGATGGGTCGGCCTCGGGCGGATCGTGTACGCCGTGTCGTCCGGTCAACTGGTGTCGTGGCTGGCGGAGTGGGGTGTCCCGCGCGCCCCGGTCGCGGCGCTGCCGATCACCGAGGTCGTGCCGGACGCCGTGGTCGACGGACCGGTCGCCGAACTCACCGACTCGATCGAGGCACTCCACCGTGCGCACGCTTTCCGCAGCTGAAGCGGCGCCGCTCAGCTCGGTGGCACACTGACAGCTGAGCCCGGCGCGGCCCGAGAGCTGCTGCGACGCATAGGCGCGTGTAAGACAGTGGCGAAGCGAGGCCCGCTGGATCGACGGCAGCATCGGCCGCTGACCAGATCGCTGCATACGCTACGGCCACCCACGGCGATCCCGCGTTCGAGAACACTTTCCGGCAGGAGTTCGCCGAGGTCGACAGTGTCGGTATGCACTACGTGACCGGCGGTAGCGGCACGCCGGTCGTCCTCATCCACGGCTGGCCACAGACCTGGTACGGCTGGTGGCCGATCATGCCCGCACTCGGCGAGATTCCCCTCCGCGGCAGCCATAACCCCGGCGGTATTCCGATTCCACGAGGATGCTCGGAACGTGGGGCAGACTCGACGTGATCGGCGACCTCGCGACTCCGGACAGCGACCCGTCCTCGCTCGAACCCGCCGCCCCGGACACCGTTCGGCTGGTACTACTACGTGATCGAGGTCTTCTCGGAGATCTCCACCGCCAGTGCCAGGTTGCTGCCGACGGCCGGACGATGACCTCGGTGCCCGGTCGCTGAGCTGTCGGAGCGCGAAGGCGAAGCCCTGTTCGAGCGGCATAGCTCTCGCGCGGATTCAGGCGAGGTTCGGCGGCGCCTCGTGAAGGAGGTGGTGGACGCACTCGAAACCTCCTGCTCGCGAATCAGATTCGCCGGTTCAATAGGTAGGCGCGGTTGCCGTACGGCTCAAGTGGCGCTTCCGGGGGCGACTGGATCTCTGGTGCAGTCGTCCCCCCGGGCGATGCCGCGGGCGATGTGGCGCCGATGTACCGTCGGATGCTGATCATCAACTGCGCCAACGGTTCTGGCGGGTACTCGTCAGGGGAAGCGGTTCGGCAAAAACGCCGCCGAGCCCCTTCGGCTGGCCGGTGGCGGTTCGGGAGGTTATGATCAACGCGATGATGACTCCATCTGTTCAAAGATTGGGGGTTCCGTTCGCGCAAGGTGAGTGCTGATGCTCACTCAGATCGTGAACGGGGACGACTCCCGCCTTTCCTTCTGGCTGCGTGTGCGTGAATTCGCCGTGCCGCCCTCCATGATCGAGACTGCTACCGCCCGCCGTCGCGTGGGGGACTGGGCGGGCGCGTGTGCCGCGGCAGGCTTCGATGTCGATTTCACTGTGCGGTCGGTGGCGCGTAGCCACGGGCACGAACTCGCGGCTCGAATCCGGGCCGATCTCCGCCATCTGGCTCCTGACCTGTTGCGCTGGCATCTACCGAGGGTCGCTCCGGACGGATTGTTGCGGCCGGGTCTGACCATCGCCTTGGCGCGGTACGACACGGCACCGGACCGGCGCGGCGGCGCACGTCCCGTGCACCTTGTCGTTCGGACCGCGCCGGCTTGGGCGGACGCCGGTCAGCGGATCAGCCTCGCGCTGTGGGACGGATCCGCCGCCGGGCTCCATCCGCATCCTCGCCCACACCGGCGTTTTCGCCTGGATCTCCATCGCCATTTGTGGGACGCGCGCAGAGTCGGCGAACTGCGGACACGGTCCGGGGCCCAGCGGTCCGGGGATACTTGCGCGATGCCTGGCCCCGAACTGCTCGCCGCGGTGCCGCAGGTCCGCCGCTGCGCCGTCGACCGCTGGGCGGCCGAAGCGGAGATTCTGCGCCACGCCGAGGGACGGTGTAGCGGTACTTTCGTGGTGCGGTTCGGGGCCCGGCAACGGTTGGTTCTGGACTTGGACGGAAACGGTTCTGGACCGTCCATGGTGCGGATCGCGTCGGGATGCCCGGTTGGCGGCGTCTCCGCGCTGCCCGTCCTGCCCGACGCGGCGACCTGGGTGCTGCCCGATCTGGAACTGCTTCGTGCCGGCGCGATAGCGGCCGATCGGCTGCATCCGCTGGTCGCCTCGGCACTGGTACCCGACTACTCGCCGAACGATGCGCCCCGCATCCCGGACCGCGCAGGTCAACCGCGCCTGGTGCAGTGCAGAGGAGAACAGCACAGGATCGGGCTGGTCGACGGGTTCCTGGCCGCGCTGGACCACGACCAGGCCGAGATCCGGCGGGAGGAACTGCTGGTCGCCCTGACCGGCACTCCGCTGCCTTGCCTGCAGGCCATCGATGAGGCGCACCGTCATCCGGACTGTCTGGTCGGCGTCCGTGAGCGTTTGGACCATGGCGACACCGCCGGCGCGCTGGCCATCGTAGAGGGACTGCTCGGTCCCGACGCGGTACTGCGCGACGATGCTCTGCGCGACGAGCTGGAAACGTCCGCGCGACAACGAATTACCTACGGACTGTTCAAGGCGGGGCTGTCCGAGCCAGGGATCGGGCGCGTTCCTCCGGTGCGCCGTCCACGCGACCGCCGCGCGCACCCACGCAACGCGACCTCGCGCTGACCCGGCGACCTCGCTGCACATCCACTCGACAACGCGACCCCTTCAGGTGATCACACATGCTTACTGCTGTCCGCACGTCCGCCGATCCGGCCCGCCCCGCCCAACTCGATGTGGCCGACGAGTTGCTGAGCCTGCTCCGCGAGGTAACCACCGAACCGCGCCCCGATAACCAACTGGAGGCCTTGGCGCTGGCCGTGGCCGCCGACCTGCCGGTTCTCCTATGGGGTGAACCAGGGATAGGGAAGACCGCGGCCCTGACCCAGCTCGCCGCCGACCTGGATCTTCCGCTGACCACGGTGATCGCGAGTGTGCATGAGCCGTCCGACTTTTCGGGCCTGCCCATCATCGGGGACGATCCCGCGGAACACGGAGTCCCGATGGCTCCGCCGGATTGGGCCGTACGGCTCGTCCGGGCCGGGCGCGGGCTGCTGTTTCTGGACGAACTGTCCACCGCGCCGCCTGCCGTGCAAGCCGCCCTGCTCCGTCTGGTCTTGGAGCGGCGGATCGGCACCGTGCAACTGCCGCCCGGTGTCCGGATCGTTGCCGCGGCCAATCCGCGCTCCTCGGCGGCCGATGGCTGGGAACTCAGCCCGCCGCTGGCCAACCGGTTCGTGCATCTGCAATGGACCCACGATCACGACGTGGTCGTTCGCGGCCTCGGGGGGACCTGGCCCCACGCGACACTACCGCGGTTGGCCCCCGAAAGATTGGGCGAGGCTGTGGCTTTCGCGCGCCGCGCGGTGTGTGCGCTCCTGGCCGCTCGTCCCGCTCTCGTGCATCAACTCCCCAGCACCGAAACCCGCCGAGGCGGTCCCTGGCCGTCGCCTCGAAGCTGGGAGATGACATTGCGGCTGATCGCCTTCGCCACCGCGGCCGGTTCGTCCCGGGATGTGCTTTCCCAGCTGGTCCGAGGCACTGTGGGCGACGGCCCGGGCTTCGAGCTGCTGGCAAGCTTGGACCGAATGGACCTCCCTGACCCGGAAGCACTGCTCGCCGACCCCGCGGGAGCCGTCCTGCCCGAGCGGGGAGATCTGCGGCAGGCTGTGCTCGACGGCGTGGTGGCGGCGGTACGCAAACGGCCGGAGAAATCCCGCTGGGATGCGGCATGGGCGCTTCTGGTCAAGGCTTCGGAAACCGGGGCGCCGGATCTGATCGTCGTTCCCGCAACCACTCTCGCCACGCTGCGCCGGGACGACTGGGACGTGCCTGCGGCAATCGAGGAACTCGCCGGAGTCGTATCGGTGTCCCGGGAAGCGGATCGGGCAGCCGGCCGTGTCGCAGCGAAGGCAGGCCGATGACCGCGAACGCGCTGGGGACCCTGGACCGCGACAAGCTCTTCGCCGCCCGATTGCACGCCGCCAGGGTCCGGCCCTACCTGGCGACCGCACTGTTCGCGCTGTGCGTCGTCGAATCGCGCCGAGTACCGACGATGGGTGTCGACCGGCACTGGCGCTGCTACGTGTCGCCTGCGTTCGTGGACCGGACTTCGATAGCGGATCTGGCCGGTGTGTGGGTGCACGAGGTGTCGCATCTGCTGCGCGACCATCACGGTCGCAGTGACCGCTTCGCCCGGCAACACGACTTGACCGGCCCGGCGGAACGACTGCGGATGAACATCGCCGCGGACTGCGAAATCAACGACGACGCATTCGGCGACGGGCTGGGCCGCCCCGATGACGCTGTCACGCCCGAGTCGTTGGGGTTGCCCGAAGGGGAACTCATGGAGGACTACCTGCGCAAGTTCCGGCTCGGACCCACTACGCAGGCGATAGCCTGGCTCGACTGCGGCAGCGGCGCAGACGGATTGGACCGTGAATGGGAACTCGGGCCCGATGGTGCGGACGTACTCAGCGAACAGGAAAGAGACGCCGTCCGATTCCGGGTGGCGCAGGGCATCATCGGCCGTCCGGGGAACGCCTCCAAAGGGTGGCGGCGCTGGGCGGAAGAGGCGTTCCATCCGCCGCAACCATGGCGCGATCTGCTGGGAGCGGCTCTCCGCGCCGCGGTTTGCGTCGCCGGTGCGGGTGAGGACTACACCTATGGCCGGCCGGCACGGCGCTCGGCGGGGGTGCCCGGCGTAGTGCTGCCGAGTCTGCGGCGAACGCCGCCTCGGGTCTCGGTGCTCATCGACACCTCGGGGTCGGTCAGTGATACGGAACTGGGCAGCGCGCTGCTCGAGGTGGCCGCCATCGCCCGTGCCGTGGGCGGCCGCCGCGATCTGGTCACCGTGCTGCCGTGCGACGCGGCGGCGAGGATCGTGCATCCCTTGTGTCGTGCCGAGCGGATACCACTGGTGGGCGGCGGCGGCACTGATCTGCGCACGGGCATCGCCAAGGCGATACGAGCCCGCCCCCGCCCCGATGTCCTCGTGGTGCTGACCGACGGCCAGACACCCTGGCCGACCACACGGCCACCGTGCCGGACGGTGGTGGGCCTGTTCCGTCGACAGCACGCCGCTTCCTGGCGGGAAAATGATCCCGATTACGTCCCGGACGCGCCTCCCGCATGGGCTCGAGTAGTCGATATCGGATAGAGGCGCCCGCCGCTCGGACGATGGTGCTCGCTCGGCGTCGCCACCTGGCGATCTCACGAGGGGGGATCCGGCCTCGGTGATATCGCGGCCCTCATTAGCATCGATACGCGTGTAAATCGAGGAGATCCGAGGACCTACGTTGACTACCGAACAACTCGACCGCTGGAACGCCCAGGAAGCCGCCGCCGAGGCGATGATTCCCATCATCGGCACGTTGTATCGGGGGAAGGGCGTGACGATCCTGCTGCACAGTCGGTCGCTGGTGAACAAGTCGGTGATCAGCATCCTGCGGACGCACCGGTTCGCGCGGCAGATCGAAGGCGAGGAGTTGTCGGTGGACGAGACTCTTCCCTTCCTGCGAGTGCTCAGTGAACTGGATCTCGGGCCGTGCAAGATCGATCTCGGTCAGTTGGTCATGACCTATCGCGCCGACGATCGCGGACTGTCGATCCGCGAGTTCACCGCGGCGGTGCTGGCCGAGGTGATCAACGGCAACAAGGCTCTGTCACCGGGCCCGAGGGATGTCGTCCTCTATGGCTTCGGCCGCATCGGTCGCCTGGTCGCTCGCCTGCTCATCGAGAAGGCCGGATCCGGCAACGGGCTGAACCTGCGTGCCGTGGTGGTGCGCAAGGGAGGTGACGACGATCTGGGCAAGCGAGCTTCGCTGCTTCGCAGGGATTCGGTGCACGGCGCCTTCAACGGCACGATCAAGGTCGATACCGGCAATGACACGATCACCGCGAACGGGAACACGATCAAGTTCATCTACAGCGATGATCCGACGACGATCGACTACACCGAGTACGGGATAACGAACGCGATCCTGATCGACAACACGGGCAGGTGGCGTGATCGGGACGGGCTGTCGCAGCATCTGCGCCCCGGCATCGCGAAAGTCGTTCTCACCGCGCCCGGTAAGGGCGATATCCCGAATATCGTGCACGGCGTCAACCACCGCAGCCTGGACCTGTCGCAGCAAATCTTCTCGTGTGCCTCGTGCACGACCAATGCGATCGTTCCGCCGCTCAAGGCCATGGACGACGAGTACGGCATCATCCGCGGGCACGTGGAGACGGTTCATTCGTTCACCAACGACCAAAACTTGCTGGACAACTATCACAAGGCGGACCGGCGCGGTCGTTCCGCGCCGTTCAATCTCGTGCTCACCGAAACGGGTGCCGCGTCCGCGGTCGCGAAGGCTATGCCGGATTTCAAGGCCAAGATCACCGGCAACTCGATTCGCGTTCCCACCCCTGACGTTTCGGTCGCGATTCTGAACCTGCAGCTTCAGCGGGAGACGACGAAGAGCGAAGTGCTCGCTTACTTGCGCGGGGTTTCGCTCGCCGGGCCGTTGAGCCGAAACCTCGATTACACCGCCGCCACGGACGTGGTTTCCAGCGATTTCATCGGATCGCGCGCAGCGTCGATCATCGATGCCAATGCCACGATCGTCGAGGGTGACACTGCGATTCTCTATGTCTGGTACGACAACGAATTCGGCTACTCGTGCCAGGTGGTGCGGACGGTGCAGTACATCTCGGGCATCGAGTACCCGACCTATCCTCAGGCCGGCGCGCGGCTGGACAGCACCGCCGACGCCCGCGTGCTGACTGCGACCGACGCTGGGTAACTCACACAGCCGAGATATCGGTCGGCATCTGGGCGCTGCACGCCGCCGGGCAGCGCGACGGACATATATCTCGCGCTCGCCGATGTCTGTGCAACCCGATCGTCACGCGGATGTGTCGTCGATCGGCACATCCGTTCACCTCGCGGTGGTCTCATCGCGACACTTCAGTTCTCGAGGCAGGCGAGTCTTCCGCGCTGACTTCCGATAGCCTGCTGTCGTCGACGCCGGGCGTGGAAGGACAACGGTCCGACCCCGGAGACCAACAGTGACAACAGGATGTGCAGGCAATCCGTGGTTCTCGAAAGTTCTACCGGTCGGACGATGCCGACATCCTCCGTCACGACAACCGCGCTCGCGGACTATGACCCGATCGACCGGGACGGACAGCAAGCCACGCCGGTTCCTTCGTCGCCGACCGCCGAGACCAAGGAAAACCGACCGGCGCGTGGCAGCGAGTATGCGGTGTTGCTGCGTCGAGTGCGCCAGGCCGGGCTACTGGATCGGCGGCTGCGGTATTACGTCGGGAAGGGTGCGGTCACCGCGGTGGCGTTCGCTGCCGGGTGGGCGGCGTTCGTCATGGTCGGCGACTCGTGGTGGCAGTTGGTGGTTGCCGTTTTCTTGGCAGTGGTATTCGCGCAGATCGCGTTCCTCGGTCATGATGCCGGGCACCGACAGATCTTCGCCGGTCGGCGGGCCAACTACTTGTTCGGTGTGATCGCGGGCAATCTCGGTATCGGGGTGAGCATCGGCTGGTGGGTCAGTAATCACAATCGCCACCACGCTCACCCCAACACCGAGGGTTCGGATCCGGACGTGATGGGGGTGCTGGCCCATTCCGGCGATCGAGCACGGACCGGCAAAGGCATCCGGCGGTTGATTTTCCGCTATCAAGCCTTGCTGTTCTTTCCGATGTTGTTGCTCGAGGCCGGCAGTCTGCACTATGCGAGTGTCCGGGCGGTGCTGCGCTGGGCGATACCCAACCGCGTCTGGGAGGCCGCGCTGCTGGCGGCACACGCCGCCGGGTATCTCGCCGCGGTCTTCCTGGTCTTGTCGCCGGGTAAAGCGGTCGTCTTCATCGCTGTGCACCAGGGCCTGTTCGGGCTCTATATGGGCTGCACTTTCGCGCCCAACCACAAGGGGATGGAGGTACTGGCCGAAGGCGAGTCGACAGACTTTCTGCGCCGACAGGTGGGCGGTTCCCCCCGGGGTGTGGACACCTTGAGTAGCTGGACCGTAGGGTCCGGAGTTCGAGGAGTTGATAGTGGGGACCAGGCCCTATCCGAA